>JACMMQ010000008.1 GCA_014378955.1 Clostridia bacterium | reverse complement strand
ACATTATCTTCTAGTCCAGGCGGCAATAACATTTTTCGTCTTTCAATGCTGTTGTTGATGCCTTTTTCTATTTCATTCATCGTTGTACGATCAAAAGGCGTGACAAAGGTCAGTGCGATACCCTTTTGCCCTGCACGGCCTGTACGTCCGATGCGATGGATATAGCTTTCTGTATCGTGTGGCATATCGTAATTGATAACGTGTGAAATACCTTCAATGTCCAAGCCACGTGCCGCAACATCGGTTGCCACCAACAATTGAATTTCTGATTTACGGAATGAACGCATGACCTTTTCACGCTTCGCTTGGCTCAAATCACCATGTAACTCGTCCGAATTATAGCCACTTTCCTGCAATGCCTCATTCAAAGCGGTGCAACGACGTTTGGTGCGGCAAAAAATGATTGCCATAAATGGGTTCATATCATCCACCACCTTAAACAACGATGCTTGCTTGCCACGGTCTGTGGTGTCAATTGATATTTGTTTGATTTCATCTAAAGTGATGTTTCGACCTTGTACACGCACACGCACAGGGTTATGCATGTACTTAGACGCCAATGTGGAAATTTCCTTTGGCATGGTCGCAGAAAACAGCATGGTCTGGTGTTCCTTTGGCACGTGCTGTAAAATTTGTTCAATGTCCTTTAAAAAGCCCATGTCCAGCATTTGATCGGCTTCATCAAGCACAAGCGTTTTCAATTGACTAAAATGAATGGTCTTTCTTCTCAAATGGTCAAGCAATCGACCAGGTGTACCAATAACAATGTGTATAGCACCCTTGAGCTTATGCGCTTGACGTTCCACATCCTGACCGCCATATGCCGCCAAAATATTCACTGCGTTTCTAGGGGCTAATTTTCTAAATTCCGCTGTGATTTGTATTGCCAGCTCTCGTGTAGGCGTAATGATTAATGCCTGCACATATGCATGTTGGCGGTCAATTTTTTCCATAATGGGCAAAGCAAACGCAAGTGTTTTCCCGGTGCCAGTTTGTGCTTGTCCGATGACGTCTTTTCCTGCCAAGATGTCAGGAATGGTTTGGATTTGTATTGGCGTTGGCTCTGTGATGCTATTTCTTTTCAAAATATAATCTAGTTCCTCGCCAATACCAAGTGATTCAAAATTTGTGTTCATGTTGTTCCTCTCTTTATTACCCATTTATCTTTCTTTACTAATTTGCTTTTATAAATTGCAAAACGTAACATAAAGCTACGTATTTCGGCAAACAAATAATCTTATCTATTTTATCACACATTCCTAGAAAAATACAATGTTTTGATGGATTTATTTTCTAATTGAATAACACTAAAAAAACACAAAATTCTATAGGCATTTAAGCTGTTGTATGATAAAATATTACTAACCCTTAAAAGGTATATCCTATCGTAAAATTTCTTATAAAATGAGGTTATTAAATGACAAAAAATACATACCAACGCCCGTTTTTAATTTTTTTAGCGGTGCTTTTTACCACCACACAGCTAGTATTCCTTCCGCCCAATGTTGCATGGGGTGCGCCCTCTAGCTGGGCTGCGTCAGACTTCCAAGCGATGTCTGATAGCGGTATTTTAAGTGATAATCTCAAAAATCCACAAGCCTTGCTGCAAAATATTACCCGTGAAGAATTTGCTGACTTGATTGTGCGTTTTTATGCCATCTATCAAAACCAAGCGGTCAACACATTGCCTTGCACCGCAATATTTGGCGATACGAAAAACCAAATGGTAGGACGTGCGAACGCATTAGGCATTATACAAGGCACCTCTGCAAATGTGTTTTCTCCCCAACAAGCAATCAACCGACAAGAAATTGCGGTGATGCTCACACGGGCTTTAAAAAAAGCTTTCGTGGATGTGACACCTTCAAAAACGGCGGAATTTGTTGACATGGATGATGTGGCTGCATGGGCAAAGGATAGCATGAGCTTCTGTGCCGCCCAAGGCATTATCAATGGCGTTGGTGATAATCGCATCGCACCGCTAAACACTACCACACGGGAGCAGGCGATTGTGCTTGTTCAACGTGTGATTAAAAAATACATACCGCAAAGCAATGTGGAACGATATACGAACAATAAAGCCCTCAAAATACTACCAAATGGTGTGGCAAATAAAGCGATCCGTGTCGCTCTAGCAGGCGATAGCATCCCTTGGGGCACTGGTATGTTGGACGATAGCTATGTGGCGTATGTGGATGATTATGTGCGTACAAAGCTTGCAACCACACTTTTGCCTAGTGCGTTTACCTTTTCAGGTGCTACGCAAGTGATTAACAACAACCGTTTTTATAAAAGTAGCGCAACTATGCTTTCAGCACAAGGGAGCGAGGTCACCTTTTCTTTAGAAGGAGACGAACTGTCCATCGTACAAGGCATCGAGCGCACCCATAAAAACGCCTCCATCATTGAGCTGTTGGTGGACGGTGTGAAATACGATGAATTTTCCACCTTTAATCAAACGCCTATTGGACACGAAAATCTAACCTTTCAAGGTAATGGTAAGACCTTGCTTTTTGATTTAGGGCGTAGCTTTACCTATAATCACTTGGTCAAGCGCAACGAAAACACCTTAAAAGGCGCACTCAATACAGAAGGCTATGGTGCAACACCAACAGAGGACTATACGGTCATTCGAAAATATACAAATAGTGCAGGCAAGCTTGAAGTGCATCATTATGTATGGTTAAAACAACCGCTTTTGGCTGGCGAAAAGCTTGCTGTTTCGTTTGATTATGGCGAAAGCATTACATACATGAAAAGCGCCATGAATGAAGTGTCTGACAGGTTTGGCGCACAGCTAGAAAACCGATTTGGTGACGGTAATGATGATTACAATTTAGCGGTGAATCCCTCTATCTCTCGTGGGTTGGACTTAAGACAAACCGATGAGCGTGCAGTTAAAACTTGGCAATTTAACACCTCTGCAAAAAGAACCTTTACACTTCGCATCAAGGGCTTAGACCCTCGTGTTCAAGGTGGTACACCACAGCTTATACTAAACCTTGCCACCAACCGCTTTCACCACATCATGAACGCTGGCATTGGCGGTTGGACTGCCGATGCATTTAATAACGATCATGATAAGCTTAGAAATTACCAAGCCTTGATGGCTTTTAGCCCTGATATTGTATGCTTGAATTATGGCACAAATGACGACTGGGGGCAACAGCCATCCTTTGCGGCAACTCGCTTGGTAACGGGTGTCACGGAGGATGAGCTTAGAAATACGCCCACCCTTTGGCTAAAAAGCAGTGCACTGGTTGGGAAAAATTATAATATTGAAACCTCACAGCTCAAAATAAAGGATGCCTCAGCGAATGCAATAACCATTGACAATACCGCTACACGCTTTGACAATGTGATGCCTGGCGATATTTTGGTGATTGGGAATTACAATGGCGACAATCGTAAAGTAGCCACAAGGCTTGTCAAGCAATGGGATGCAACGACCTTCACAGCAACCTTTGAGCCACCGCTCAAGCCATCTGACATGCTCGGCATCACACAGCTTACTGACTTAAAGGGTGCTGATGTACGCATCAAAAAGGCAAGTGACTATTACAATAGCATCACGCAAAGTGTAAAGCTGCTACGAAAAATCAATCCCGATGTGAAGGTTGCACTCACAGACACAGGACTGTCCAACTATATGACACGGTTACTCATTGGTTATCCTCTCATCAATCAATTGGCTGCCCGTGACACAAACGCTATTCATATAAGCACGTATGACGCACTTTCAGCGCTTCAAAATGGTTATGCAAAAAATGCCACAGCCTATTTAGCGGCAGATAAAAACAACCTTGCAACGGGCGCTTCAAGCTATACGCTTGTCAATGAAAGCAACAAAGAAATTGGTCAAGCCGTCAATCGCAATCTTTTAAGAAACTTTTCTGTCAAGGTGGATGGCGTTGAACGGTACGGGAATGGCTGTGTCATCGAAGGCGGATATAGCTTTGGCTTTACACCCCAAGCCAAGGCGAGCGAATTGATTTTTGACGATTGGTCGAATCGGTCAGGGAAAATCTCCTATACCTATCTGCCCATGCGGTTGAAATTTTTAAACAATGTACCCACTAGAAAAAGCAAAATCGAGGTTACCTATTCCACTACAAAATGGTCGTATGATGATTGTCACATCGCCAATAATAGTGATGCCGCTATTTTAGTAGGGGGTATCATAGGCGAAAAATTTGTGCAAGCGTTGAAGGAATAGACGGGGTTGAGTACGGTGGGCACTGCCCAATATATTGCGTAGCAATATTTCTGCTGTTCGACCAAATGAATGCGCTTTTTGCATTCATAGCCACGAAGGTGGCGTGGTCATCACCCGCCCCTTTTT
>JACMMQ010000058.1 GCA_014378955.1 Clostridia bacterium | reverse complement strand
ATAAAAATATCGCCCCACTTAGTATCGTTAACGCCGATTTACGGGTCTTTTCAAACCATAGCTCCAGAGTGTTCTTTCTGCTATTCCAGTGAAAATGTTCTCAGACTCGCCATTTTCTCTCTGTCCTTGGAATTTATAAGCGTACTCGTCTCTATCAATGCCAGTTTTCATCTATTTACTTCTTTAACTGCTCTCGGTTATAACGAAGGGTGTTAAGGTTTTCTGCCAGCTGCGCTACTACCTCACCCAATATCTGATCGGCGTATTCTTTTGCACCTAGCCGGATTTCACGAGCATATTTTTGCGCATTTGAGGCGATTTCATTCGCATTTTCTGTTGCCTTTTTGGTCAGTTCATGCTCATCCACCGACAAGATAAATTTATTTTCAGCATCCTTGACAATCGCATCTGCCTGCTTTTGTGCTTCTAATAAAATACGCTGTCTTTCTTCCTTCACCCACTTTGCCTGTTTTAAATCCTCAGGCATTTTCACCTGTATTTCCTCAATAAGCTCTAAAAGCTCCTCTTTGTCAACCAGCGTTTTGCCAAAAACAGGAATGGTAAAGCCCGATTCCACGACCTCGCGTAGTTCCTCTGTAATCTTTAGCACGTCCATCCCAATCACCTCCCCAAATCGTTCACTTTATTAAATACCTGTGTCATTATACTCGGAGGGATTAAATCATCTAAGGATCCACCTAATCGCCCGATTTCTTTCACCATGCTTGAGCTTAAATAAGAATATTTGCTATTGGTCATCATAAACAAGGTTTCTATGTGCGGTGAGAGCTTATAATTCATCAACGCCATTTGAAACTCATATTCAAAATCAGAAACTGCCCTCAGTCCTTTTATAATAACAGTTGCTTTTTGTTTATCGCAATAATTCACCAACAAGCCATCAAAACAGTCAATGATGACATTGGGCAAGTTCGACGTGACATTTTTTAGCATTTGCACCCGTTCATCCATATTGAATAGGGGCTGCTTGCCACTATTTTGTAGCACCCCAACAATCACTTGGTCAAAAACACCAGCCGCTCTAGTAATGATGTCCAAATGTCCGTTGGTGACTGGGTCAAAGCTACCAGGATACACGGCGATTTTCGACATGCCCTCACTCCTCTTGCTTAATAAATGTCAGGCATGCTCTGCCGTATTTCTTTTGCTTTACGATTACAAATGGCGGTAAAATCGTCAAAACGTCTGTGTGATCACTTTCTACCACAATCTGCCCACCTTGTGCCAAGCACTTTTTTGTCATTACTTGTTCTAACACACGCTCGACCAACTGTTGTCCATATGGCGGATCAAGGAATATCAAATCAAACGGCTCGCCTAAATACCCCTCGATAAAACGTTCGTATGCATCACAAACAACCACTGCCTTGTGTGTCATTTTTGTGTGAGCCAAGTTTTTTTTGATAATGTCTATAGCACTTGTGCTTTGGTCAACGCACACCGCACATTTCGCTCCACGGCTGAGTGCCTCGATTGCCAATGCACCCGAACCCGCAAACAAGTCCAACACATGCACATCAGCTAATGAAAAGGCTAAAATATTGAACAAGGACAATTTGACACGGTCTGCGGTCGGACGAGTTTCCAAACCTTCTATGGTTTGTAGCTTATGCCCCCTTGCAATACCCGCAATCACCCTCACAATTTCGCCCCCAACTCATAAACCTAATTACATACCTTATATCATAATACAAAATCAAACAAATTTCAAGACGTATTGTAATTATTTACCGTAAAAGATAAAAATATCCTAAAAAACAAGCCGTTTTATTTGAATTATGGCTAAAGTGGCGACGTTTTAGTGGATATTACTTTACTTTAATTGTCAAAACTGTTATAATTTTTTTAATTTCAATATATAACGCTAAATAATAACCATCTTAAAAGGAGGTAATTTCCCACATGACAGAGCAAATCAAGCAAATTGCAGAGCGCATACGTACATTACGTGAAATTTCTGACCTCACAGCCGAACAGGTCGCAAGTGCTTTGAATGTCACACTGCAACAATATGAGAATATCGAAAACGGTGTTGTTGATATTCCTTTGAGTTTCATGTACGCATTTGCAACATTTTTCAAGGTTGATTTGAGTGCGATTTTCACAGGTGATAATGCACGCCTGCATCAATATGCAGTGGTCAGAAAGGGCAAAGGTGATGCGATTGATCGCCGTGCACAATACAACTACGAAAGCTTAGCGTCCAACTTTGCAAATGCAAAAATGGAACCATTCGTGGTGACGGTTGAGGCGAAAGAGGACAGCGGCATCGCACAAAGCAGCCATATAGGACAAGAGCTTAATTATGTGCTTGAAGGCAAGCTCAAAATCATAATTGGCACACATGAGGTCGTTTTAGAGGCTGGCGATTGTGTGTATTTTGATGCAGGACTTCCCCACGGTATGCAAGCACTAGATGGCAACGCCGCAAAATTTTTAGCGGTCATATTATAGATAAGGGAGAAAACAAATGCTATTAAATAAGTTTGTCAACCGTTTAGATTTTACCTCTTATGAGGATTTTCATGAAAATTTTAAGATTATTGAGCCTGAGCAATTCAACTTTGCTTTTGATGTTGTGGACGAATATGCGAACACCGAACCAAACCGTTTGGCGCTCTCATGGTGCAATGATATAGGCGAAAGCCGTGATTTCACATTTGGTGAGTTAAAATTAATGAGCGATAAAACCGCTAACTTTTTTGTTTCTCAAGGCATTCAAAAGGGTGACGCGGTCATGCTTATTTTAAAGAGACATTATGAATTTTGGTTTTGCATCCTGGCTTTACATAAAATCGGTGCGGTTGGCATCCCTGCCACACACCTATTGACGTCAAAGGATATTATTTATCGTAACAATGCGGCAGATGTTAAAATGATTGTTTCTGTCAATGAACCTGATGTTATCAGGCACATTTCAGATAGCGTTGAAAAATCTACTGCACTTGAAAAATGTGTGGTTGTAGGTGGCACTGTACCGGATGGCTTTGTTGATTATTATGCACTAATAGACAGCCAGCCTGATACATTCGCACGCCCAACTGGCGCATTGGCTAACACCAATGATGATCCATTGCTTTTATATTTCACCTCTGGTACCACTGGCTATCCAAAAATGGTGCGTTTGCCACACAATTACCCACTTGGACACATTGTGACAGCGTATTTTTGGCAAAATGTCAAGGAGCAGAAAAAGCATTTAACCGTTGCCGATACAGGTTGGGCAAAATCGGCTTGGGGCTGTATTTACGGGCAATGGCTGTGCGGTGCTGTTGTTTTTGTGTATGATTATGACAAATTCGTGCCTGAAAATATGCTCAAGGTGATTGAACAGCATAAGGTTTCCACCTTCTGTGCACCGCCTACCTTGTTTAGATTTTTAATTAAAGCGGATTTGACCCAATATGATTTATCCTGCTTAGAATATTGTGCGATTGCAGGTGAACCGTTAAACCCTGAGGTGTATAACCAGTGGCTCAAGCTCACAGGCATCAAGCTCATGGAAGGCTTCGGACAAACGGAAATGTGTATTGCTATTGCGACCTATACTGGCGTAGAGCCTCGTCCTGGTTCGATGGGCAAGCCCTCCCCTATCTATGACATTGTATTGCTAGATGAAGAGGATAACGTTTTAGAAGCAGGGCAAGAGGGGCAAATTGCCATTCGCACAACGGGTGAGAAACTACCGCTTGGTATGTTCCAAGGCTACTACCGTGATGACGAAAGAACAAAGAGCGTATGGCATGATGGCTACTATCGCTTAGGCGATATTGCTTGGCAAGACGAGGACGGCTATTTATGGTTTGTGGGTCGTTCGGATGATGTTATCAAAAGTAGCGGCTACCGCATCGGGCCATTCGAGGTAGAGAGTGCCCTCATGGAGCATCCCGCGGTGCTTGAAACGGCAATAACAGGCGAGCCTGACCCCGTACGTGGACAGGTTATAAAAGCGACCATTGTATTGGCACAGGGTTATACTGCATCCGAGGAATTAAAAGTGGAATTACAAAACCACGTAAAAAAGGTCACCGCACCTTATAAATATCCACGTGTGGTAGAATTTGTTACCGAATTGCCTAAGACCATCAGTGGTAAGATCAGACGTGTCGAAATTCGTGAAAAGGGGCAACAAAAATAGGTTCAGAACGAGTGGGCGCTGCCCACGCCCGCCCCTTTTTGAAAAAAGGGGACAAAAACATTAGTTGGGGGATTTTACATTAAAGTTTTAATCAATTTTTTTCAAAAAATTGCGGGTTTCAAAAGGGTGGAACCCTTGGGCGTCGTCCGCAGACGGCGAAACCCAAACACGCAAAGAGTATT
>JACMMQ010000057.1 GCA_014378955.1 Clostridia bacterium | reverse complement strand
GTGTTGTACCTTTTGGTCTAACTCAATTACCCATAGGTGGAATATTTCAGAGGTCACGAGCGCTTGATCGACATAGCCCAATTGCTTTTGCAGCGCTTCGATTTCGTCCTTTGGATAGCCTGTTACAATGCGATCGACCAAGGTATTTGCAAAATAGTTGGCATTTTCAAGCCAAGCGATAAATTCACTGCCCAACGCCCATTCATTCGCCAAACGTAGCACAATCGCCTTTAAATTATCGCCATTGCGGTCAATGAGCTCGCACGGTATAAAAATAAAGCCTTTGGACATGTCGCCCTTGAAGGTCTGAAAACGGCGATATAATAACGCTGTCACCTTGCCTGGAAAAGAGCTTTGCGGACGGTCTGACAGCTTATCGTTCGGGTCGTAGGCAATGCCCGACTCTGTGGTGTTGGATATTACCACACGCATGTCTGCATTGTCTGCACACGCCATAAACGCATCACAATCCACATACGGGTTGATACCACGGCTGATCGCTGTAACGACCTGTCTTTCCTCCACCGTTTGCGCATTTTGCGTGCCCCGTGCAATGAGGGTATATTGCCCTTCTTGCTTGTTCAAAAGCTCCACCATGCCAAATTGGATGGGCTGAACCACGACCACCTTGCCTAAAAATGCCCCTTTTTGATTAAGTGTATCAATCATCCAATCAGCGAATGCACGTAAGAAATTGCCCTCACCAAATTGCAACACCTTTTCAGGCATTGCGCTGTTTTGCTTTTTTAACACTTCATTGATGTTTTGCATGTCCTTTATCATCCCTTCAAATATATTATAACGTCACACCGTTTTTAAAGATTGCAATTTCCCGATAGCCATTGGTTTCATTTTTCGTACTTGTGCCCGATGCTACCGTCAGAATGTATTCATAAAATGCCTTGCCCAAGCTGTCCATGGTTTGCCCTGTTAGCAAACATCCTGCATCAAAGTCAATCCAGTTGCTCTTTTTTTCGCTTAGCGCTGTATTGGTGGAAACCTTCACCGTTGGCACAGGCGCACCGAGCGGTGTCCCTCTGCCCGTTGTGAAAAGGATGATATGTGCGCCAGCGGCGGTCAAGGCGGTGGTTGCTACGATGTCATTGCCCGGCCCCTCAAGCAAATTCAAGCCGTTCTTGCTCACCCTCTCGCCATATTTCAGCACGTCCACTACCTCGCCATTGCCACCCTTTTGCGTGCAACCAAGCGACTTGTCCTCAAGCGTTGTGATGCCCCCTTGCTTATTACCTGGGGATGGGTTTTCGTACACCGGTTGGTTGTGTGCGATATAGTATTGCTTAAAATCATTGATCATGTCCACTGTTTTATCAAACACATCAGCATTGACACAACGATTCATTAGAATTTGCTCTGCCCCAAACATTTCTGGCACCTCGGTCAATAGGCTTGTACCGCCACAAGCGATGTGCATGTCGGATATTCTCCCTACCAACGGATTGGCTGTAATGCCTGAAAAACCGTCTGAGCCACCACATTTGAGCCCGATAATAAGTGCATTGCTGTCACATACCTCACGTTTCGCTTGCGTTGCATATTGCTCTAGTTCCTCTATGAGTGCAAGCCCTGTTTGGATTTCGTCCGCTATATCCTGTGTGGACAAAAACTTGACACGGTCGGGGTTGTAATCGCCCAAAACCTTTTTGAGTGCGTCCATGTTGTTGTTCTCGCACCCAAGCCCAAGCACCAGCACGCCCCCTGCATTGGGGTGGTTGATCAAGCCGCACAGGATTTTTTGTGTATTCAAATGGTCATCGCCAAGCTGTGAACAGCCGTATGGATGCGTGTAGGCAAATATGCCATCCGTTTTGCCTGTGTTAAGCGCATTTGCTCTTTGCGCCAAAATCTCTGACGTCTTATTGACACAGCCCACCGTATTGACAATCCATATCTCGTTTCGTATGCCCACCTTGCCATTTGCTCGTTTGTAGCCCATGAAGCTTTTTGGCGTGCACGCAAATTCCGAAATGGGCTGTTTGTCATAGGTATAGGTCGCCTTGTCGTTCAATTTTGTTTTTACGTTGTGCGTATGTACCCATTGCCCCGTCAAAATGTCCTGTGTGGCATAGCCGATTGGACAACCATATTTGACAACATCCGCCCCAGATGCAATATTCGCAATGGCAATTTTTTGCCCAGAGGTAATGTCGTCCTGCACGTCAAATGCGACACCCTCCAGCTTGATACTTTCGCCTTTTTGAACTGGCAAAAGCACTACTGCAACATTGTCACCCTCCGCTATTTTGATCAATTTTTCACTATTCATATTGAACACCTCGCAAGTTTTGTAAGCGCTTACATTATAGCATGTAAAAATGTCGTTGTAAAGATGCCCCCAAAATTATTGTGTAACATCTCTTTTTTGCGACTTCGTACATACTTGGTTGATTTTAATGACAATTAACGATATAATGAGACATCGTCCAAATTCAATACAAAACACGGAGGTGCAAAATGTCCATTAACTTAGCGTTGTTTATTTTAATCCTATTAATAGCGCTCTACCTTTCGTTCATCGAAATATTCACCGTACTGTTTATGATTACCGGCATGTCCCATACACGCTCACGCTTTCAGGTAATCTCACTCTTGACCAACAGCGGTTTTACAACAAACGAAAGTGAGGTGGTCGTTTCCTCTCGCAAACGCCGAAAGCTCGCCATCGTCACGATGATTTTCGGGCATATTTTCAATGTAGCGATTGTGTCGTTATTGGTCAATGTTATCATGTCCTTTTCAAACGACGGCAACATCAACATCATGCCTTCTATTATCAATATCGTCGTTTTTCTAATATTACTATACACCTTCAAAAGACTGCCCTTTATGCGTGTGTCGTTCGATAAGCTTGTCAAGCGACTTGCCAATAAAATTATGTTTGATAAAAATTCGAACCCATTGCTCATTTTAGATAACTTTAACGGTTTTGTGATTGCAGAGGTTAAAATTATCGATGTGCCAGAAAAACTGCGAAATAAAACCTTGCTACAATCGGGCATTAGCCTAAACCACGGTATCAGAATACTGGTCATCAAGCGAAATGACCAAACAATCGGCGATATTACCAAGGAAGAAATTATTTTGAATAATGATCGATTAATAATATTTGGTGCTTTAAAAAGTATTGTGGAAGTGTTTAAACAGCAACCGTCATTGTAAATGTAATCATTCATCTAATTGCACTTTTATGCGCCCATGAAATCCTTCACCACTTAGGATTTTATGGGCTTTTTTATATTATAGTCCACTTTTATATATCTTTGAACATTTTTTCACGATAACCATATTATTATAGTATACAACTATTTTCTAAATGTGTTTACCACATCCTTGTTCGTGTATGAAGTATAGTTGAATCTATGAATTATAGGAGGCCAAAATGTCAAGAGATAGCAATAAAAACAATGAAAAAGCTGAAATCAAAAAAAACACAAGCGCACAATCGAACGAAAAGAAAATGCTTGAGCAAATTTTAGAGGATGAATTTGAGGATTTGCTTCATGCAAATAGGAGAAGACGTCCCGATTGTGTTGAGCATGAAGAAATGAAAGTCCACAAGAGAAAGAAAGATGAGCAACACGACGATTGTTGTTGCCCACAAAAAGGCGCTACTGGTGCAACCGGGGCGACTGGGGCACCTGGCCCAAGAGGGGCAACCGGGGCAACGGGTGCTGCTGGCGCAAGAGGGGCTACCGGCGCCACTGGTGCTACTGGCGTCGCTGGTGCTACTGGCGCTACGGGTGCCGCTGGTGCTACTGGCGCTACTGGTGCTACTGGCACTTGCACCTGTCCTTGTTCCGCTACTGGTGAATTGGTGCAAAATGGTGGTATGGAAAGCTTTACAAATGGCGTTCCTACCTTCTGGACCACAACCACGCCTGCTGCAGTGTCACAAGAAACAGCACAAGGTGCTGTACACTCTGGCAATTCATCTGTACGCTTACAGGACGGTGCAATATTAACACAAACTATAACCCCTGTGAACCCTGGATGCTTTTACGAATTTTCATTCTTCGCAAACGGTGCTGGTGCACAGGTCGGCGTTACAGCAACTGTAACCTTCGTGACCACAACGGGTCCTGTCACTGATGGGAGCATCACCATCAGACAACAGGATATCCCAACGGCTACCAGAGAGTTTAACTACTATCGCATTCTAACCACCGCAGCCCCTGCAAACACTACCTCCGCTATTATAACCTTTACCGTCACAGCACAAGGTGAGCAAGCGCTTATACTAGATGACGTATCATTTTCTGTACAATAACTAAAGCATATCGTTCAATCACAAAAGACTGAAAATATTTAAACGTGATGAGGGGAATATCTGATATTCCCCTCGTTTTCGTTAGTGAATGCTGTGAGGGGAAGATTTATGATCACCATTAGCATATGTATGATTGTTAAAAATGAGCAAGCCGTTTTAGCACGCTGTCTGACTTGCGTCAAAGACATAGTAGATGAAATCATCATCGTGGACACAGGCTCGACCGATAGCACAAAAGAAATTGCACGCCGCTTCACCGATAACGTGTATGATTTTGAATGGATTGATGACTTTTCCGCTGCGAGAAATAAAGCTTTTGCCAAAGCGACTATGGACTATGTTCTGTGGCTGGATGCGGATGATGTGATTTTGGCGCAAGACATTAAAAAATTCATACAGTTTAAAAAGTCGATGGCAAGCACTGTGGATGTAGTCATGATGAAATACCATGTGGGATTTGACGAATATGGCAGGGTGACGTTGTCGTATTATCGAGAGCGCCTTGTCAAAAGAACAAATCATTTCAAATGGTGCGAGCCTGTGCATGAATATATACAGACCAGCGGCAATATTATAAACGAAGACATCTGTATCACGCACCAAAAGGAGGACCACGCACTGAGCATTAGAAATTTAGCAATTTACGAAAAGATTTTAGCGCAAGGTAACAAACTCAGCACAAGGGGGCTATATTATTACGCCAGAGAGCTTTATTTTCACGAACAATATGAGAGCGCTATCCAAGCCTTTCAAGCGTTTTTAGAAACAGCAGAGGGCTGGGTAGAGGACAACATTAGTGCTTGTTTTCATCTTGCCAACTGTTATAAAAAGACAGACGATAATAAGAATGTGCAAAAAATACTGCTCAAAAGCTTTGAATACGACATCCCAAGGGCTGAAATTTGCTGCATGCTGGGTGATTATCACATACATTTGGATGACTACATACGCGCCATTTTCTGGTATCATTTAGCCACGCAATTAAAAAAGCCCACAGACAATTGGGGCTTTATCTTGCATGATTATTGGGGCTATATGCCAAATATACAGCTGTGTCTGTGCTATGATCGGATTGGCGATAGGGCGCAAGCCATTTTTTATAATGACAGAGCCGCAAGCTATAAGCCAAATGACCGTGCGGTGCTTTATAACAAGCAGTATTTTGACGGATTAATTTGATATTATAGTTGCTGGTGTGAGATTCCTCGTTATGTTCGCTCGGAATGACATGTATTGATAGTCTTTCTCACATATCGATTGAATACTGCGCTTGTATGTTGTCATTCAGAACGCAGTGAACAATCTCGACTTTGTTTTACGCAAACTATGAGATTCCTCATTGCACTCGTTCGGAATGACAATTCCAAGTATCTGCTTATATCTTCAAAAAAGAGAATGGCAATAAGCCATTCTCTTTTTTTGCGATAATAGTCTATTTAGCCTTGGTTATAATCATTTTGCCCATTTGCATTGTTTTGGTTTTGATTGCTGTTCTGTCCACTTTGACCATTCATATTGGTTACGATTTGAGGGATTTTATCAATTAATTGGCTGAAATTTCCTTTTGTATTCACGGGCACCATCGAGACATTGTCATTGTCAATTAAAATGATTGCGTCAGTCGCAATTTTTGCGCCTAAACCTACTGCGCCACCAGGGGATGTGTTCATTGCGCCATTGGCTGATCCTGCTGTGCCTTGCTGATTTTTAGCAGATGAATTACCGCCACCATAACCAAGCGTTACAGACATGACAGGCAAAAATGTTTTATCCCCTTGTATCACAGGTTTGCCGATTAGACCTTCCTTTTGTGTGAAGTTTTCCATGTTTGTAAATAAGGTATCTACGCTTTGTGTTAAATTTTGATCCATATTTATCAAGCTCCTTTGTTTTTAGTATGGGTTTAACGCATTTTTACGCATGATATGAATAAGTGTGGCGCCTACATTGACCTTTGCTGTGGCATCTACATAGATATATTCATCATCAGCCGTGAAATCAGGGTAATATTTCATGGTTGTTGGTTTAATGAATGGCGTAACTATATTCATGATGCCACATGCAATGCCCGTAGCACATGGGTCGCTAAGCCCATAATAAGTTGACACATGAACATCCTTTGCTTGCACTTTTTTTGCAAAATTCATGCCATTACCCTTGTTTTTTTGTTTCTTTACTTGCACCATCTTTTTGTATACCTTCTTTTTAAAGAGGTATACTGTAAGGATGGGTTTTAAATTTTCTAAATCGCAAACTACCTCGAGCAATGGATATAACCATTTAAAATTCAAATTTACATTTTCCGATTGGGTATCAAATATAAACTTGATTTTGAGTGCTACGGTAAAAAGTAGCACAATGAAAGCGATGACAAAAATGACAGCAATTGTGAATATCATGGCAACCTCCCACACTTATTTATCGTGCTTATTTTATCCGATAATGGCTTTTCAATACAGCCAATATATGCTAGTGAAACCATTAACAGGTTTGTTTTTTTAACATAATAAAATCAAAATTGTTCATACTATTTTATATTGTATTGGAAAAGGATGATTTTTTTAAAATGCTTACATTGCTCAAAGACATCGCTTGCTATTGTCCGAAATTGATTGGCAAAAAAGATATTTTATTGGTTCACGATAAAATTTATAAAATCACCAATCCAGGTGAAATTCCACACAATCCATTGATTACACAGGTAATCCCATGTGACGGACTGCTTGCATTCCCGGGGTTAATTGACCAGCATGTGCATATTGTGGGTGGTGGCGTGTGGTGCACCAAAGAATGCGGTGAATAGCTCGCTATCCCCATCACCAACACCCGAGGTCATTGTAGCAGAAACCGCAATGCCTAGTCCATTGGTTACACTAAAACCTACCGCAACACCTACCCCTAAAAAAACGCCAGCACCCACGCCTCCTAAAAAGGCAAGTGCGACTTTACCGCCTGTGAATATGGATATTCCAGCACCGAAGTTTTCTGAGGCAGAGGAACAATATCTAAACACTGCTTCAAGTCTTGCACAGAAAATCAATGACGCTAATATCAAGTATGAAATGGCATTTAAAACAGCTAAAATTGTGGAGTTGCCAGCGATTGCAAATGAGTATAAAGCGATATTAACAGAAATCTCTGCACTCAAAGTACCCAGTAAATTTAGTGCGGTGAATGGGATATTCGTACAAGCCGTGACAAATTATGAAAGTCCGTTACGCTATTTATAGACGCTATCAGCAAGAAGGATAAATCAATGATGGCACAAGCTATACAATTATCTGATGAAGGCAATAAGTTGTTAACGTCTGGAAAAGACAAGCTAGCAGCTTTTAAGTAAAATTTTTAAAGGAGAGGGTTTCACGCCCAATCCTTTCTAAAATATGATTTTCTTAAATTTCTAGTGAGTTGCTTAAAAAGGTAATACATTACCTTAAAAAAGGCTTAATATAAAGTAATATATTACCTATTTTTAGGTAAAAACAGACCATAATTTCTTTTAACCTTGCGTTATACGCCGAAAACAAACGAAAAATCGAGCATTCTAGCGATAAGATAGTTTAATCCAATATGAAGCGATTGTTTGGCGGAATTTGGCATTTCTCAAAAAGACCGTTTTATATTAAAGTAGTTTTAAGTTAAAAGTATTTTAAATTAAAAGGAGATAATGGTATGCAAAATAGTGAGATAGACGAAATCAGCTGGGTTGGCGACCAATTCAAACAAATACTGGATAAGTTTGGCAAGGTTGAGAGTAAAAAGCGCCTTTACCGTGAATTTAAGGATTTAACCATTATTGAAATTCGAACACTTGTGGTCATTGGTCAGCATGAAAAGCAAAGTATGTCTGAGATTGCGGCGAAAATGGATATTTCGGGCGGACCGCTGACGGTGACGATGGATCGATTGATTGCCAAACAATATATCGTACGCATGCGAGATGAATTTGATCGTAGACAGGTGTTTGTGGCATTGACCGAGGAAGGCGAAAAGGTGTGCCGATATATACAAAAGCTTCGTGACAATTGTATCGTGCGTATATTTGGGATATTAGAGCATGAGGAATGTACGGTTTTACTCAAGGTCATGGGCAAGCTCAATGACGAACTAGATAAAATGCTCACACAGTCTGCATCTTCCTTTACAGAGGAGGATGAAGCATGAAAATACGGCAGTTATTGCGCTACTTTGCGATTTTGTGGGCGATGTGTACCCTATCTGTTGCCACCTTTGCACTCGAGACCCCATCGCCCTTAAATCCGACCGCATCACCTATGCCCATTTCTGCGCAGATAACGTTGGACGATGCCGTTAAAATCGGCATACAACGAAGCGTTATTCTTTTACAGCTTGATAACCAAGTGAAATTAGCGGCATTGTATGATGAAAAGGGGACAAATAATAAAAAGCAAATCAATGATGCACCCCGTAGCATTAGCAAGGGGCAAAATTTGATTAACAGCACTGCGTTATCGCTTGAAGCAGCACAGCAATTGGTCAATCAGGTCAAGGCTTTGCTGACGTATCGACAAAGCCCTACTGCCGTTTCACTTGCCATACCAGGGGTGGGGAGCATTACAATCCCTGCCAATACGTTGATTGACAGCATCTTATCCACCGAACAGCTAGCGGCAATTCAAAAGGCGGTGACCGATACACAGGTGCAAATTGATGCAGGCAATTTGGCGGTGGAAGCAGGGCGCCAATCCATACGTAGTGCGCAAAATGCGCTTGACCAATCCACGATTAAAATTGCAAAGGTAATCGTTGATAAGCTAGGCATAGAAAATGCAAACGCATGGGGTGACACCTCTACGGTTAACTTAATGACCACCATGACTGGGGTTTCGTACGATGTGACGAAATATGCCTATGGCATTTATCGCAATCAAATCGCCTTGCTCATTCGAAAAAACTTTTACGATGCATTAAAGGCGCAAAAGGTCGTAGCACTCAAGCAAACGGTGATGGTGCGTGCGTTGCAGCAATATCAATTTGCAATTTTGAGCTATGAAAGCGGCATGAAGGCAAAAGACGATATGTTGTTAGCGTCCGTGTACATGAAGGGCACACAAATAGAGCTACAAAAGGCAATGGGGGATGCGCACAATGCACGCATTGAGCTTAAAAAAAGCATGAACATCCCAATGGATGC
>JACMMQ010000056.1 GCA_014378955.1 Clostridia bacterium | reverse complement strand
CTTAGAATAAAACATAACCAGCATTGGGTGTCAAAACGCGATTATGCTTTTTTAAACACCGACCGACAGTTGGTTTTTATTTTAATCTATATTTGTATTAAAAGCTTCGGGCGGATAAATCCTGCCCCTACAATTAAATTGGGACTTTTGGCTGTTCTAACTTCTCTTAAGTTGACGACAGTGGCTTTATAATAGGTTATAGATATGCAATATATGGAATTGCCTATTTTTTTTTCTAAAATTATTGTAAAACAATGTCGATTATTGTATAGTAGTAGTATGAATCTAATAAAGAGGGGATAAAGTATGATAAAGAATCAAGATTTTATCCAAGAGTTTGTGGAGGAAGCAAAGGGGCATACTGAAAATATTGAAGCCTTGCTTTTGGAGAATGAGGGGAACAAGCAGGATAAGGAGTGCATCAATTCTATATTTCGTGCTGTGCATAGCATTAAAGGAACGGCGGGGTTTTTTGGTCTTAAAAATATTGTTGCACTTGCGCATGCCATGGAGAATATTTTTGGCGAAATAAGAGCTGAAAAAATTCCCCTAAGCGATGATATTATTGATATCATGATTCAATCGAATGATCGCATGAAAGATATGGTGGACGACGTATTGCATAGTGATACGATTTCTGTTTTGCCGTTAACGGATGCGCTGAATCGCTTTATGGTTTATGATGCAAGTGGACATCATGAAGAAGAGACACCAACGCTTACCTTAAAAGGCTATGATGATAAAGAAATTAGTTTAACAGGTAGCAGTTATACGGTTATAAAAGATGCATTAGCGCGTGGGCATAAAATTTTTGAAGTAGAGCTTAGTATGAACAAAGACTTAATCAACTATATTGATGGGCCTATGAAAATGTTTAAAAAAATACAGTCGGTGGGCATGGTTATTGACACTATGACTGACAATAGTGAGATTAATAACATAGAGGATGTATTAGAGGCTATCAAAAAGGGCGATGTGGACGTTTATTTAAAAATTTTGGTTTCGACGGTGCTTGAAAAAGAGCTTTTTTCAAGTGCAATTGAAATTAGTTTAGACAATATTTATGAGATGCAGGTCATAAAGCCTGGCGACCAAAGCGGGATAGTCACAAAAACAAGCGATAGGCTGGTTGAAAAAACATTGGAGGTATTTGAACCATTGGGGGCAGATGAAGATGCCTTCATACCAGAAAAACCCCTTGATACCAAACAATTCAAAGCGGAAGACAGTATCAGGGTGCATGTTTCGGTGCTCAATGACTTGCTCAATATGGCAAGCGAGATGGTGCTTGGCAGAAATCAATTATTAAGAACGCTTGAAGATTATCGCAAGAATATTTCGGGGCTTTCACCAATCCTGCAAAATATTGATAGGCTTACAAGCAGTATGCAAGAAAAGATTATGCAAACGAGAATGCAGCCCGTTTCGAATGTTTTTAATAAATTTCCAAGAATTATTAGAGATTTGGCGAAAAGCCTTAAAAAAGAAATAGAATTGGTAATGGAGGGCGAGGAAGTCGAGCTTGACAAATCAGTGATTGAAGCGTTAACCGACCCACTCACGCATCTCGTCAGGAATGCCGCCGATCATGGCTTAGAAACTTCGGAGGAAAGAACAAAATTTGGTAAAAATCGAGTGGGTAATATTAAGCTCAAGGCGTTTCATGAGGGTGGCTATGTCATCATCGATGTCATCGATGACGGTCACGGCATGGAAGTGGAGAACATTGCACAAAAGGCTTATGAAAAAGGGCTGGTAAGCAAGGAAGATGTAAGCCGTATGACCGATATGGAAATTCTGCGCTTGATCTTCAAACCAGGGTTTTCAACCGCAAGCCAAGTGAGTGATATTTCAGGTCGTGGCGTTGGGATGGATGTTGTACGGACAAACATTGAAAAATTGGGTGGTACGGTTGAAATTTATACAGGCTTGTATACAGGCACAACCATTCGCTTGATTTTACCGCTCACACTTGCAATCATACAATCACTGATTGTAGAGACAAAAGGACAAAAGTTTGCAGTGCCACAAGTCAACCTCAAAGAAATTGTACGCATCAAGCAGGGTGATAAAGGTAGAAAGTTAGAGTTTATACACGATGCAGAGGTACTGAGACTGAGAGGTAGTTTATTACCGATTATTCATTTGAAAAACATATTAGAACTCAACCATGATACACATCATCATTTAGCCGAAGATGAGGTCACAAGGATTTTGGTATTACAAATGGGCGCAAGAAGCTTTGGGCTAGTGGTGGACAGCATTTTAGCAAGTGAGGAAACCTTGGTCAAGCCATTGCCAACATTCTTAAAAAGCTGTGATTGTTACGCTGGTGTTACCATCATGGGTGATGGTAAAACAGCGATGATTCTCGATATAGATGGTCTTATTCGACTTTCTGAACTGAAATTTGGTGATGATGGTGATTTTGCAGACAATGGTAAGGCTACAGACGGTGAAAAGCTACTGGAGCTACAAAATCTATTGCTATTTAAATGCACAGGCAATGAAACGTATGCGGTTGATTTGTCCATGATTTCACGGGTGGAAGAGATTGACGTTTCAGAAATTGATAAGGTTGGCAAAAATGAGTACATCAAGTTTCGTGGGGATTCGCTTAGGGTTATACATATGGAAAGCTACCTATCGGTCAATGCGTCCGTTAGCCAAGCAACCAAGAAATATGTGTTAATTCCGAAGCTCGTACGCTATCCGATTGGCATTATCGTGGAAAAAGTCATTGATAACGTGAATATCAACCTTACACTTAACACAGAGGATGTAAAGCATCGTGGCGTGCTGGGCTCCACCATTTATGACAACCGTATGATTGTGCTTATTAATCTATATGAGCTATTTGAAATGGCAGATCCTGAGCATTATAAAATAGCCTCGTCAGAACAAAAAAACAGAGGAACTATTTTACTGGCAGAGGACACACCATTTTTTCAAAGACAGGTCAGTGATTATTTAAGAAATGCGGGTTATGAGGTGATTGTTTCGGAAAATGGTAAAGAGGCATATGAGGTATTAGAGAGCTACAAGGTGGATTGTGTCGTGAGTGATATTCAAATGCCTGTCATGGATGGTTTAGAATTGGTTAAAAAAATCAGAGAGAATAAAGCGCTGAAGCATCTTCCAGTCATAGCACTCACCTCTATGTCAGGCGAAAATCAAAAGCAAGTGGGCATGCAAAGCGGCTTTGATTTTTATGAGCTAAAGCTTGACCGTGATAGCTTAATCAATCGTGTGCATAGTGCTATTACAAATAGCAAGACAAGGGGGGATTAGCACTTGAATATTTTAAGCTTTTGGTTATCCAACGAATTGTACGGCATTGAGCTTACGAAGGTTAAAGAAATCAATCGTAATATTGAATTTACCAAAATCCCCAAGGCGAAGGCGGACATTGCAGGGCTTTTCAATATGCGTGGACAAGTTGTAACGCTTTTTAACCTAGCGTATATTTTAGGGTATGATTGTGCGATTAAGCAAGGTGCGGCGACATGCATCATTTTAAAATGTGAGCCAGGAAGCCCTAATCAACATGGCTTCATGATTGACAAAAGTGGTGATGTGATTGAAGTGGCAGATGAAATGTTTGAACAGCCTCCAGCGAACGTGGTCGCACAAGAAAGTAAGTACATCAAATCGGTGGTTCGTTTAGAAAATGAGCTTTTAAGAATGCTAGACCCTGAAATATTGTTCGGACAATAAAATTTATTAGGAGGAAATACATATGTTGAAGAATTTGAAAATTCGTGGAAAGTTGTTGTTATCGTTTGGCTTGGTAATATTTTTGACAATTGTAGTTGCAGTCACTGGGTTTATTGGACTTAATAATTATTCTAATCAAACACATTATATTTTAGACGAACAAACCCCGAAAATCAATGCGATGCAACATCTAGGTGATGCTCAAAAATGGATGGGTCTTGGCATGAGGGGGTATTTGGTTAAAACCGCTTTTCTAGATGACAAGCTTAGAAAAAATCATACAGATTATATGACAAAAGGATTAGCACTTTGGGATAAAACATTTAAGGAAATTGAAGGATTGAAATTAGACGAAGGTGAAAAGGCTCTTTGGGGTGAATACAGCAAGTATACAAAAGCTTGGCGCGCTGATTACGATGAGTTTAATGCGCTGTTTGCAAAAAAAGAAAAGTATTACGCACAAGGTGTATCGGTGGATAATTCATTGATGACTGATATTGATGATGCGATGTTTGCAAAATTCATTGTGATATTTGAAGAATCAGCACCCATGCTAGCGGCTTTAGATAAAATGGTTTTAGATGTAGAAAAAAATATAAAAGATACTAAGGATTTGAATAACCAAGCTGAGAATAACGCAAAAACAACTTCTGCTATTGCACTTATTTTATGCATCATATTCGCTTCTGTGCTTACAATCTATATTTCAGGTCAAATAGGGAGAGCGATTGTATTATTAAAACAAGCAATGGCACAAGCGGAAAATGGTGACCTAACGGTAAAGGCAGATGCATCATCCAATGATGAGCTGGGTGATTTGGCTAAATCATTCAATATTCTGCTTGAAAAAACCAGTGATGCGATGAAGCGTATCAGTGAAACGACCGAAGTACTCAATAAATCCTCTGAAGGCATGCTAGGTGTAGCGCAAACTATGGCATCCAGCAGTGAAGAAACAAGCACCAAGACCTCCGTGGTAAGCGCTTCGGTTGAAGAAATATCCGCTGGCATGAGCCAAACATCCGCTTCACTTTCATCCACAAGCTCCAATATTAACATGATTGCTTCCGCGGTTGAGGAAATGAGCGGTACAGTCCGTGGTCTTGCGGCGGCTTCCGAGCAAACATCGGCAGGGGTAAAACAGGCTTCAAGCCTAGTGGAAGACATTACAGTAAGCATTGGCAATGTTTCTAATTCGGCACAGGAGGTTTCTAGTGCCGTGAATAACGTTGTAACAGCGGTAAAAGAAATCAACGTTTCATTGAATGAGGTCAGTAAAAGCTGTTCGAAATCAATGGAAATCACATCCAACGCTGAATCAACCTCTGTGGATACAAATGCAATCATCAATAAATTAAATAGCTCATCCAAGCAAATCGGCAAAATTGTTGGCGTGATCAACGACATCGCAGACCAGACCAACATGCTTGCACTTAATGCAGCGATTGAGGCGGCAGGTGCTGGTGAAGCAGGCAAGGGCTTTGCGGTGGTTGCCAATGAGGTCAAGGAGCTTGCAAAGCAAACGGCTGAAGCAACCGAAGAAATCAGTATCCAAATTGAAAGCATGCAGGGCAATATGACGCAGGCAGTGGATGCAGTGTCCAACATTACAAGCGTTATCAAAGAAATTACAGGCATCACCAACACAATTGCGGCGGCAGTGACAGAGCAAAGTGCAACCACCAGCGAGATATCCAATGCGGCAGTAAGAGCGGCGGAAAGAGTAAATAATATCTCAAAAGAAATTGGGGATGTTTCCAATAATGCAAGAAACGTATCAAGAAGCGTGGAAGAATCCTCCAGAGGGGTGCTTGACATTGCACGCTCGGCGGCTGAGCTTTCCAAGGCTTCTGGTGAGGTAGCGATGAATTCAGAAAGAGCATCCGTTAATTTGAATGAAATCACACGCAATACACAAGAAATTACAAAAGGATCAGTGGAAATTGCACGCAACGTGCAAGAGATTAACGGTGCGGCAAATGAGGTAGCACGTGGTGCCGCTGATTCCAATAACGCCGCTAGAGGCTTGTCCGAAATCGCATCTAAGCTTGAAGCGTTGGTGAGACAATTTAAGGTATAGGTGGGAGATGAATTCATGGAGCGGCTTAAGGTTTTAGTAGTGGATGATTCGGCGGTGTACAGAAAAATAGTAGCGTCAGCAGTGGATGCAACGGAACTAGCAATTACAGAAAATACCGCATCCAGTGGTGCAATCGCCATCGAACGCATGGAAAATACAAAATATGATGTTGTGCTGTTAGATGTTTTTATGCCTGAAATGGATGGCATAGAGGTGTTGACAGAAATTAAGCGTAGGTGGCGGAATGTCCCGGTCATTATGATTAGCAGTACCGGTGGGAAAAACGCTGCCACTACACTCAAGGCGTTAGAAATAGGGGCAATTGATTTTATCATGAAGCCCCTAGACGCTGACTATGAAAAAAATATGGAAATTTTGAAAAATCACTTAAAGGTTATTTTTGCACAGCTGAAAATAAAAAGCTATCAAACCAATGTGGTTGTTGAGGAAAAAAGACAGGTTCAGCCTGTCGCAAAAAAGACTAGCATCAGCGGTGTGGATTTGATTTTGATTGCATCCTCTACAGGCGGGCCTGTCGCATTGAATACGGTATTTGAAGGCTTACAAGGGTTGAAGAAGCCCTTGTTAGTT
>JACMMQ010000055.1 GCA_014378955.1 Clostridia bacterium | reverse complement strand
TTTTTGAAAAAAATTGAGTAAAACTTTATTCAATAAACCCCAACTAAAGTTTTTGTCCCCTTTTTTCAAAAAGGGGCGGGCGTGGGCAGCGCCCACTGTTTTTATAAAAAAGTATTTTGGAGGAAATTTCACAATGGATAAAATTTTACAAAAGCTACAACAGGAATTCTCACTCAAAGCCACACAGGTGGAAAACACGGTCACACTCATAGACGAGGGCAACACCATTCCCTTCATTGCACGCTATCGCAAGGAATTGACGGGAGAAATGAATGACCAGGTATTACGTGAGCTCAATGACCGTCTACTCTATTTACGAGGTCTTGAGGCACGTAAACTCGAAATCACCCGCATGATTGACGAACAAGGCAAGCTAACGCAAGCGTTATCAACCGCCATTGCACGTGCAGAAATCATGTCAGAGCTTGAGGATATTTACCGCCCTTATCGCCCAAAGCGTCGTACACGTGCGATGATTGCAAAGGAAAAGGGCTTAGAGCCATTGGCAGAAATGCTTTTTGCGCAAAACATATTTAACGGCACGCTTGATGTGCTTGTTACACCATTTATCAATGAAGCAGTGCCTACCATAGAGGAAGCATTGGCAGGCTGTATGGACATTATAGCGGAATGGGTTTCTGACAATGCAGATTACCGCAAAAACATTCGCCAGTTGACCTTTCAGCACGGTATTTTAGCCTCTAAGGCGAAAAAGGTGTCTGATTCGGTGTATGCGATGTACAATGATTACCACGAGGCATTGCTAAAAATACCTGGGCATCGCATATTGGCAATTGACCGTGGCGAAAAGGAAGAGATATTAAGCGTTTCCATTGACATAGATGAACAAATTCTTTTAAACTATTTACATGCACAGGTGTTAATGGCAAAAGCATGCATTTCCACGCAAATCGTGGTGCAAGCGATCGGGGACAGCTATAAACGGCTGATTGCGCCCTCCATTGCGAATGAAATTCGCAACGCCTTGACCGAAAAGGCACAAGAGCAAGCGATGAAGGTATTTTCTGAGAATCTCAAAAACTTATTGCTCCAACCGCCTGTGCATGGCAAGGTCGTGCTGGCGGTTGACCCTGCTTATCGTACAGGGTGTAAAATAGCGGTCATTGACGACACAGGCAAGGTATTTGCGACCACGGTAATCTACCCCACGCCTCCTGTAAACAAGGTGGAAGAAGCAAAGGTAAAAATAAAAGATTTGATTGAAAAATACAAGGTTGAAATCATTGCGATTGGCAATGGCACCGCATCCAAGGAATCGGAAATATTCATTGCCGATTTAATCAGTGAATTAGACCGTGAAGTTTATTATATGGTGGTGAGTGAGTCGGGCGCATCGGTGTATTCTGCCTCCAAGCTAGCCGCAGAGGAATTTCCGCAGTTTGACGTATCGCTTCGCAGCGCAGTATCGATTGGGAGAAGGCTACAAGACCCGTTGGCTGAGCTTGTGAAAATAGACCCAAAAGCGATAGGCGTTGGACAATATCAGCACGATATGAACCAAAAGCGATTGGGTGAGAATTTGGGTGGCGTGGTGGAGGATTGCGTGAACCGTGTCGGGGTGGATTTAAACACCGCAAGCCCATCGTTGCTCTCTTATGTTTCGGGTATCAATGGCACCATTGCGAAGAATATCGTGGTGTTTCGTGAGGAGAACGGTAAGTATGAAAACCGCAAGCAATTATTAAAGGTGCAAAAACTCGGCAAAAAAGTGTACGAGCAGTGCGCAGGCTTTTTGCGCATCCCAGAAGGTAAAAACATTTTAGACAACACCTCTGTCCATCCCGAATCGTACGAGGCGGCACAACGCTTGCTTGATACGCTGGGGTATTCTTTGACACAGGTCAAGCAGGGACAGCTTTCTGATTTGCGAGAAAAGGTTAGCGAAATCGGCCGTGAAAAGCTAGCCGCCCTCATTGGGGTGGGCGTTCCGACACTTTCTGACATTATAACAGAAATTTTGCGACCGGGCAGAGACCCACGTGACGAGCTCCCAAAACCACAGCTCATGCGCAATGTGCTGGACATGGGCGATTTAACACAGGGCATGGTGCTGAACGGTACAGTACGCAATGTCGTTGACTTTGGTGCTTTTGTAGATATTGGCGTACATCAGGATGGATTGGTGCATATTTCACAAATTTCGGACAAGTTTATCAAGCATCCCATGGACATGTTGTCGGTTGGAGACCTTGTAAAGGTGAAAATTCTCGATATCGACGCCCAAAAGAAGCGTATTTCACTCACAATGAAGGAAATTTAACACATTTTTACACGATTTATTGACAAGTTATGCAATGTTACTAAATTGAAAATTTGAATTTTGTGTAAATAGTTATTCAAATTGCCTATGTGTTTATGGTATGATAGATGTGAGATGTGAAACATTGCGAATTCGAAGGGAGATAATTACATGGCAGGGCTTAGACTAAATAATATTTATAAGAGATATGAGGGCGGTGTAACCGCTGTAAACGATTTCAATCTTGAAATCGCTGATAAAGAATTTTTGGTTCTCGTTGGTCCTTCTGGCTGTGGTAAATCCACCACACTTAGAATGATTGCAGGCTTAGAAGAAATTTCAGACGGCGAATTATACATTGGCGACAAAATGGTGAACGATGTAGCACCAAAGGATAGAGATATAGCAATGGTTTTCCAGAACTATGCACTTTATCCACACATGACTGTTTTTGAAAACATGGCATTTGCATTGAAACTCAGAAAAGTACCAAAAGAAGAGATCAATAGACGTGTAAATGAAGCGGCTAAGATTTTGGATATTGCACATCTCTTAGACAGAAAGCCAAAAGCACTTTCTGGTGGAC
>JACMMQ010000054.1 GCA_014378955.1 Clostridia bacterium | reverse complement strand
CAACCCTTTTTTGCACAATACAAACCACTTTTGTTTGGCATGCTGACGTTGGCACTTTTAACGCCTTTGGGGTTGATTGCGACGGGTACAGCTTGGGGCGAATGTAGCAAGGAAGAATTATTTGAAAGAATCGGCTTTATACCAAAAGTATTAGAAAAAGTTACAACAATTTGGAAAGCGTGGATGCCTGATTACACCATGCCGTATTTACAAGGCAGTTTAGGCTATGTGGTTTCAGCATTCGTTGGCATGTTATGCATTGCAATTGTCACATATATCACCTCGAAAATCGTGGTAAGGGAGCATAAAGGTCATTATGACACCGAATAATTATTCGCATGGTATACCTGCTTGGTTGCTTGAAAAAAACAAATCAGTAGGGCATATAAAGCATACGAAAACAAGCTTTTTGACCAAGACATTTAAAGTGCTTTCAGGTGTTATACAAAATGAAGTGTATAGCGAGAAATTTGTGCATGTCAAGGGCTATTTACAGATGATTGATGCAAGGGTTAAGCTAGTCACGCTGCTTTTTTACATGGTGCTTTGTGCCGTGACAACAAGCGCATTCACACTCATTTTATTGGCTTTTATTGTAATGGGGTTTATAAAGCTATCAGGGCTTAACATGAAGTCATATTTGAAACGGGTTTGGCTGATTGTGCCACTGATTGTATTTGTCATGTCCATCCCTGCCACAACGAGCTTTTTTGTAAAGGGTACGCCACTTTTTTATATTTATCAATCACAGGATATGTCCAGACAGCTATACATTTCATCGATTGGTTTAACTATGATATTAAAAATGGCAATACGCATAGGCGTATCCATTTCATTCGCCTATTTGCTTATCATGACCACACGCTGGGCGGACATCACCAAGGCGTTGTCGGTGTTTCGCGTACCGCCACTTGTCATCACCATGCTACACATGACCTATCGATACATTTTTATGCTGTCCAAAATCGCCTCAGAATTGATGGAAGCACGCTTTTTGAGAATGGTTGGACACACCAAAAACAAGTCAAATCGAGCGTTCGTTGCAAATAGTATGTCTTTTTTGTTTATCAAGGCAAGCTATTTAAGCGATGAATTATATGATGCGATGCGTTGCAGAGGCTTTAGCGGTGAGCCAGTGAGCTTACAGCAATTTCGCATACAGAAAATAGACTTTTTATGGATTGCGAATAACATCGTAATTACAATGGTTTTACTGATGGGGGAAATATTGCATTGAAAACATCTGACGAACAGGCATTATTTGAATTAAAGCATATATCATTTGCCTACCCTTTTGAACAGCCTGTTTTGAAGGATGTAAGCCTCTCTATTCACGCAGGTGAAATGGTTGCAATATTAGGGGTAAATGGGTGCGGAAAATCCACGCTATTAAAAATGCTAGCAGGCATTTTGTGTCCGCAGGAGGGCGAATTTAAAGCGTTTGGTCGTGTCATGACTGAAAAAATGCTGCTGGATGATAAATTGTCCAAACAGTATCATCAAAGGGTAGGGTTTATCTTTCAAGACTCCGATGTGCAACTATTTTGTAGCACCGTACAAGAGGAAATTGCCTTTGGTTTATTGCAATTAGGGATGCCAGATAGTGAAATAAAAGAGCGTATGCACGATGTCATGGCACTTTTGAGCATTGAACATTTAAAGGATAAAACACCCTTTAAATTAAGCGGTGGCGAAAAAAAGAAGGTGGCGATTGCAGCTATCTTGGTGATGAACCCCGACATCTTGATTTTAGACGAGCCAACCAATGGCTTAGACCCTAGGACGCAAAGATGGTTGGTGGGATTGCTGTTATCACTCAACAAGGCAGGCAAAACGCTCATCACCTCCACGCACAATTTGGAGTTGGTGCAGGAAATATCGCAAAGAGCGATTTTATTTGACGAGCATCACAGCATTGTAGCGGATTTGCCAACGGCTAATTTACTGACCGATACAAAGCTTTTAATAGACGTTAACCTCGTAGATGAGTATTACCATCGCCATGAAAGCGGCGAGCATAGCCATTATCACATTCATAATTAGAAAAAAATGTAGCGAAGTGCTTGAAAGTAAGCCATTTATGATGTAAAATATACCAAAGCAATTGGAAAGAAGGGTCGCACATGAAATTTACAAAAATGCAAGGCATTGGCAACGATTATGTCTATGTCAATTGCTTTTTAGAAAACATTCAAAACCCCTCCGCATTGGCGGTAAAAATCAGCGACCGTCATTTTGGGGTAGGCTCAGACGGCTTGGTCATGATATTGCCCTCTGAAATTGCGGATTTCCGCATGCGTATGCTCAATTCAGACGGTTCTGAATCAGAAATGTGCGGCAACGCCATTCGCTGTGTGGGAAAATATGTGTACGACAACGGTTTGACCACTAGCGATGTCATTACCATAGAAACGCTGGCAGGCATAAAAACCCTGCAATTGTTTATGCTAAACGGCAAGGTGGAATCGGTGCGTGTGGACATGGGCGAGCCTATTATTAAGCCTAGACAAATTCCGATTGATGCCGATGGCGAGAGCTTTATTAGCCAAGCACTTACAGTAGCGGATAAAACCTACAACGTCACAGGCGTATCAATGGGCAATCCACATGCGGTGGTGTATATGGATGAAATCGACCATTTAGCCATTGAATTGTTAGGGTCAAAATTTGAGCATCACCCTATATTCCCAAGACGAACCAACACAGAATTTGTGCAGGTGATTGACCGCCAAACACTTAAAATGCGTGTGTGGGAGCGCGGCGCAGGGGAGACCGAGATCTGGAAGAAGGCCGACGAGGAGATCGCCCAGGCCAAGATCGATCTGCCCGAGGTCGTT
>JACMMQ010000053.1 GCA_014378955.1 Clostridia bacterium | reverse complement strand
CTTGCACCTCCGGCTTTAAGGTGAATGGTGCGTTCAAATCAAAATCTGGTTTGACCGCCATTGCAAGTATTTCACCAGTTTTAGGATCCATGACGATAGCGGCGCCGCCTTTTTCAACCTTGTTATCCAAAACCGCTGTTTCAAGATGCTTTTCAACAAAATGCTGGATAACCTCATCAATTGCCAATACGACATTTGCACCCTCTTGCGGGTTGACGTAGCGCTCATAATTATATGGCATCTCTACGCCCTGTGCATCGGTCGCTGTGACGATACGCCCCGGCTGTCCTTTTAAATAACGGTCGTATTTTGCTTCGATACCAAAAAGCCCTTGGTTATCATTACCCGTAACACCAATAAGCTGTGCTGCAAAATTGCCATACGGATAATAGCGCTTGGAATCCTCATCCAAATGGATACCCGGCAGCTTACTTTGGCGTATTTGGTCTGCTACGTCCTTTTCAACCTTCTTTTTGATGATTTCATACGAGCTGACCTTTGTGATGCGCTTGAGCACTTCGTCCCGATCCATATTCAAAAGCTTAGACAGGGTGGTTGCAATTTCTTCTTGCTTTTTTGATTTTGTGACTTCCTTTGGTGTACAGCTTACCGTCTCCACCGTTGCGGATACCGCTAACTGCTTGCCGTTGCGATCTAATATCTTCCCACGCTTTGAGGCCACAACACGGTCACGGGTTTGCTGCTCTATCGCTTCCTTTTGCAAGCCCTCGCCAGCCACTAACTGCCAAAAGCCTATACGGCAAATCAAAAGTGCAGGAATGACGGTAAACACCACCAATAAATAAATCAATCGAATTCTAGTAATACGACTGGACGATGCCATGAAATCACCTCGTTTAGTTGGAACGTAGTGGGCGCTGCCCACACCCGCACCCTTTTTTGAAAAAAAGGGTGGAAAAAAACTTTAATTGTGGATTTTTAAACTATTGTAAGTAAACATTAAAGTTTTACTCAATTTTTTCAAAAAATTGCGGGTTTCAAAAGGGCAGCGCCCTTTGTCGTTGTCCGCAGACGACGAAACCTAAACACTCAAAGAGTATTTTTCTTTGTTACTTTCTTTTTGCGATAGAAAAAGAAAGTAAGGTTTTGCTATGTCAAAATAAAAATACAAAAACGTATTATTTTGTAAAATTCTGTAAAAATGCCAACAAATATCACGAGAGATTTAGTCGCTACTAGATTAATGTAGCTACTAAATCTCATTTTGTCATTGGTTTTATGTACGTCAATCAATATCATACTGTTACAATGTATGGTGTGTTTAATATAAGTATTCCACCGCAGTCCCTAAAAATCCCAAAACATTTTTCACTACGCCATCATTCTTTTTTGCCATTACCTGTGCATGATCGCCCTGTGATAAATTCATGCGCACGATTTGATATTTTTCAGGACGTTGCATGCCCAAGGTGTTTTTCGCATATTCCTCTACCTTTTTGAGATCCACCGCATATTCCATTTGCACACGTGCTTGTTGAATGCCACGCTCTAGGCTTGCTATTTCCTTTTTTTGATGGGCAATTTTGCTGTTCATTTCACCAATTGCCGCAAATCTGAATACCACGACAAATGCGATTGCGAAAAAGAACAGTAGGCTACATATTTTCATCATGCGTTGTCTTTTCGCCGCTTTTATTTTGCCAACCCTATTTGTATTCACACGTTTGACAGGTTTAATGGTTTGCACATCATACGTTCTTTCTTTTCTTACAGCGGACACTGCATACACCCCTTATATTTTTTCTAAAATACGAAGCTTTGCACTTCGTGCTCGTGGATTGTCTATTAATTCTTGTTCAGAAGCTGTGATAGGCTTTTTCGTAATCACCTTTGCCCCAGGTGTTTTGCCGCACACACAAATAGGGAAATTTCTCGGACAGGTACAGCCACTTGATAATTGTATAAAAGTTTGCTTGACGATTCGGTCTTCTAAGGAATGAAAGGTGATGATTGCCAATCTTCCGCCGCTATTCAAAGCCGCTGTAAAATCACGTATCGCTTGTTCTAAAATGCCCAATTCATCATTTACTGCAATGCGTATCGCTTGAAAGGTTCGTTTTGCAGGGTGTGGACCGTCCTGACGAGCTGCCAACGGAATGGCTTGCTTG
>JACMMQ010000052.1 GCA_014378955.1 Clostridia bacterium | reverse complement strand
CAAACTAAAAAATATCCATACAGCAAAAAACACCACAAAAATGTGGTGTTTCGTGTCTAATCAATTACATGATACTATTTTGGCGGAGAGATAGGGATTCGAACCCTAGGTACCCGTTAGGGTACGACTGATTTCGAGTCAGTGACCTTCGACCTCTCGGACATCTCTCCACGTTTGACACGCATTAGTTTAACATACTAAAACACCTCATGTCAATATAAAAACAGGGGTTGTACGAAAATAACAGAAAATTTTTGCGAATGGGTATAATGATGCCTGATACGTTTGACATATCGCCCTTTTTTTGGTATGATAATGTAAAAATTCGAGGAGCGTAACGTGTATGCCAGCATTAGATATGCCTTTATCACAACTTAGAACTTACCAAGGGGTTAACCCTTGTCCTCAAGATATGGATGAATTTTGGGATAAAGCCATTGCGGAAATGAAAGCGCTTGACCCACAGGTAGAATTGATACCTGCGGATTTTGAAGCGCCCAATGCACAGTGCTTTGACTTATACTTTACGGGTGTAGGCGGTGCAAGAATACATGCGAAATATTTGCGTCCTATCAACGAAGCAATACCGCATCCAGCGGTATTGCAATTTCATGGTTATACTGGAAATTCGGGCGATTGGTCTAATAAACTAGCTTACGTGAATATGGGTTTTTCTGTTGCTTCATTAGATTGTCGTGGTCAAGGTGGAAAGTCGGAGGATAATTTAGCGATAAAAGGGAATACCCATCATGGGCATATTATTCGTGGCCTGCATGATTGTGCTGAGAACCTTTTATTCAGATTTATTTTTTTAGATACTGCACAGCTTGCAAACATTGTCATGGGCTTTGATGAGGTGGATGAAAATAGGGTGGGTGCTATGGGTGGCTCACAGGGGGGTGCATTGACCGTTGCTTGTGCGGCTTTAGAACCTAAAATTAAAAAAATCGCACCTGAGTTTCCGTTTTTATGTGATTATAAAAGAGTGTGGGACATGGATTTGGCAAAGGACGCATATAGTGAGCTTAAAAGCTTCTTTAGAATGTTTGACCCAACGCACGCACGTGAGGATGAAATATTTGAGCGTTTAGGCTATATCGATTTACAGCACCTAGCAAAACGCATTCGAGCGGATGTATTGTGGGCGATTGGGCTTATGGATAATATTTGTCCGCCTTCCACACAATTTGCAGCGTATAATAAAATTACATCTCAAAAAGATATGGTGATTTACCCTGATTTTGGACATGAAGGATTACCTGGTTTTAGCGATAAAGCTTATTCATTTATGGGACAGTTATAATTTCTAAATGCAAAATATTGCCCCCTTTACTTGACAAACATATGAAAAACCCATATAATTTGTCTGTCAGGAAGTTTGATAATCAAAGTATCTTTTTAAGGAAGAATTTTTGCCTTAAAGTTCGAGAAGAGGGTAATGCATGGATAGCGCCCCAAATGCTCTTAATGATTTGTTGGTTGATACCTTCAATGAAATACTTAAAATTGAACAAATGAGCTTGCAAAGGGATGGCGCAAGTGATTGTTCCATTACTGAGGTGCATACAATAGAAGCGATTGGCTTAGAAGGCAAGCACACGATGTCAGAGGTGGCTGCCATTTTGAAAATCACTACTGGCACATTGACAAGCTCTGTTAACAAACTGACAGCTAAGGGCTATGTTGTACGCAAGCAGGCGAAAGAAGATCGGCGCATGGTGCGTATTGGCTTAACGCACAAGGGTCGATTGATTTATAATCGACATCTTGCATTTCATGAAAAAATGCTTGCGGAGACCTTAAATGGTTTGAACGAGGAAGAGCAGCGCATTCTTACACATGCAATGACCAATGTTAAAAACTTTTTCGAAAGTCAATTTATGACAAAATAATTTACCTTAACTGTTATATATTATGGTAAAAGAATTGGGGGGCGTACGATGACCATCAATATTGTTGGCACGGGCAGTCATGTACCCGAAACAATTGTTACCAATGACGATTTAGCAAAATTTATCGATACAAGTGACGAATGGATAAGGGAACGCACAGGCATTTTGGAAAGACGTATCGCACAGGGCAATTGTTTGTTAGATTTAGTGACACAGGCATCTCAAAAGGCAATGCTTGATGCAGGCGTGACCGGTGAAGAAATTGATTTAATCATTGTGGCATCTATAACAGGGGATACATTAGTGCCTTCAACCGCTGGTGCTTTGCAGGCGAAAATAGGCGCGAATAAGGCAATCGCTTTTGATATCAACGCTGCTTGCTCAGGTTTTATTTATGCAATTGCTATTGCATCAAACATGATGCAAAACAGTGGCTTGAAAAAAGCGTTAATCATCGGTGCAGAACAGCTTTCTAAAATCACCAATTGGGAAGATCGTAGCACGTGTGTGTTATTTGGTGATGCAGCGGGTGCTGCTGTCTTGTCGTCAGGAGACGAAGGTGGCATTTTAGCGTATGCGCTGAAAAATCAGCCAGACACTGATGGCGTTTTAACGTGCAAAGGGTTGTCCAATCAATACCCAGCGTGTAAAGAAGAGAACAATCAAATGACCTTGCAAATGCAAGGGCCGAATGTTTTTCGCTTTGCGACCATGGTCATGGTTGAGATGATTTTAAAGGTGTTGGCAGAGGCAAATCTTACAGCGGATGATATTGCATGGATTGTGCCACACCAAGCCAACAAGCGCATCATAGATTATGCGGCGAAAAAAAT
>JACMMQ010000051.1 GCA_014378955.1 Clostridia bacterium | reverse complement strand
TCGTAAAAAGAAAGTAACAAAGAAAAATACTCTTTGAGTGTTTGGATTTCGCCGTCTGCGGACGACGACAAGGGCTCCGCCCCATGACCCCGCAATTTTTTGAAAAAAATTGAGTAAAACTTTATTAAAAACCCAATTAAAGTTTTTGTCCCCTTTTTTCAAAAAGGGGCGGGCGTGGGCAGCGCCCACTTTTTTTGTATATTTATCTCAAAATTGTCAATGCTATTCACATACAAAAGTAAGGAGGATAAACATGCGTAAACAACATAAGCTTTTATTATTTGCAATCGGGCTGTGCATAGGCTTGACAGTGGCGGTACTATCCACCCACTCCACCCAAGCCGAAAAACCGCCCGCAGACACACAGGCAAACGATGTCCAGCTTTTGGCACGCTGTGTCAATGGCGAGGCGAGAGGGGAGACGTATGTCGGACAGGTAGCGGTTGCGGCGGTCATTTTAAACCGAATCAAGCATCCATCCTTCCCAAAATCATTGTCAGCTGTGATTTATCAGCCAGGCGCCTTTACGGCGGTAGATGATGGACAAATTAACGTAGCGCTTGAAACGGATTCGCAGGTGTATAAAGCGTGCGAGGATGCCACAAACGGCTATGACCCTACCAATGGGTGTATCTATTATTACAACCCTGCAACTGCAACCAACCAATGGATATTTGGGAGACCTGTGGTGACCACAATTGGCAAGCACAAATTTGCGAAGTAAAATATTGAGCAATTGCACTAGGCATAATATGCAACTAGCGCAGAGATGGAGGGATTTATGAACGCATTTCGGAAAAAATTATTAGACTTTAAAGCAAGATTATCGGACAGACATATGTATAGCATTGTATTGGTGGTGGTGGGCATTGTTGCGGCGGTAGGCATTTATCAATACAAAAAGGCGGTGGATTTTCGTAACCAAGCGGAAAATCATTACAACCGTGCATTTCATGAGTTGGTAGACACCGTGAACAATGTTGAGGTGTCGTTGGCGAAAAGCCAATTGGTAAGCTCTGAACGAAAAATGACTGATTTGGCGTCCGAGGTATGGCGATATGCCACCTTTGCACAGGCGGATTTGGGTCAGCTCCCAATCGCTCAGCAGGATTTAGCCAATGCGTCTAAATTTTTATCACAGGTGGGTGCTTACACCTATTCACTTTCAAGAAAATCATTAGACGGTACGCCAGTGACTGATGAGGATTATAAGCAACTAGAGCAGCTAGACAATTATGCAAAAACCTTGAGTGCATCCCTACAAGCCATGCAAGCCGAGGTATACCAAGGCAATATCCGATTTGGTGAAATAGAGGAAAAGGGTACAAAGATCTTTAGCGAAACAAAAGACCCGATGGCGGAAAATATCAATGACTTGAAAAAACAGTTTCAGGATTACCCAACACTGATTTATGATGGGCCATTTTCCGATGACATTAGAAATCAAGCAGCCAAATTGTTAGAGAATGGCAAGGAATTGAGCAAGGAAGAAATTCAGAAAAAAGCGGCTGATTTCTTGGGGGATAATGCACAGAATTTGGCAATAGCAGGCGATACACAGTCAGGCATACAGGAGTATCAGCTCACTGCCACCCCGACCAAGGAACGCACGATTAACCTTTCAATGACCAAAATAGAAGGCTATCCTGTATGGATGCTTGACAACCGTGCCATAGGCGACCCCAAGCTTCCAATGGATCAAGCCATTGCAAAAGCCACTGCATTTTTAGACCAAAAGGGCTATCCGAATATGAAGGAAACGTATTTCATTCAAAGCAATGGCATCGCAACCATCAACTTTGCATACATGCAGGATGATATTATCGTATATCCTGATTTGGTCAAGGTCAAGGTGGCTTTGGATAATGGCGATATTGTTGGGTTTGAAGGTCGTTCGTATTTGCTGGCACACAATAAAAAACGCACACTACCAACCATTACGCTCACAGAAGCACAAGCAAAGAAGAAAATCAACCCAAGGCTTACAATAGACAGCGCACGCTTGGCGGTTATTCCAACCGAATCCACCAAGGAGCTTTTGTGCTATGAGCTAAAAGGGAGAATGCAGGATAGAGAATTTTTGATTTATATCAATGTGCAAAATGGCAGGGAAGAAAAGATATTGCTTATTTTAGAGACACCGAATGGTGCTTTGACGATGTAAATTATAAGAAAAAGCCTCTTGTATGGTTAATACTAATTCCAATTTAAAATGTTGTAAACGTTTTTTGAGGTGTGATGTCCCTCTCAATTGGTCTCACAAAATCTTGGTACGGTTGCATACGCAACCTATCGCACCTCAAAAAACACAACATATAAACATTTTAAATTGTAATTAGTATAAAAAGCCACGCAAGAGGTTTTTTTGTAGGGGATGGGTCATCCATCCCGCACGTGTGGTTATATCAATTTTTGAGCGGGACGGGAAACCCGTCCCCTACGCATCGCTATCAGTGGTTTCGTTTATGCGATCCAATCTACCCGTATGAGGATCCATAATAAACCCATACACCTTCACATCCCGTGGCACCAACGGATGATTTTTTATAATGCCAACCGTTTGCGAAACAGAAACTTCAATATTATCAAAGCCCTTGAGCCATTTGTCAATATCCACACCACAAAAGCCAATCATGTCAATTTTCTCTTTGGATATATTGCGGTCAATCATCTTTTGAATAAGCCGTGCAGGCTCTAACCCTTGCATGCCACAGTCATAATGACCAATGACCAAAATTTCTTCCACTTCTAGCTCATAAATCGCCACCAATAAACTACGCATTACGCTACCAAAAGGATGGGTAATGACCGCTCCTGCATTCTTGATAATTTTAATGTCGCCATTTTTAATG
>JACMMQ010000007.1 GCA_014378955.1 Clostridia bacterium | reverse complement strand
TATTGCGACAAGCGACCGTCCTACAGCTTACAGCCATTCACGAAATAGGCGAAAAGATGGCAGATCATATCATCAAATTTTTTGAAGAGCCGCAAAACAATGATTTTGTTGAACAGCTTAGGCTTGCAGGCGTGAATTTTGAAGCGGTACAAGCACTAGATGAAGACGGACGATTTTTGGGCAAGACATTTGTGCTGACTGGAACATTACCGACATTGTCACGCACAGAGGCAACCGCCATCATCGAACGGCTTGGCGGACGAGCATCGGGCAGCGTTTCCAAGAAAACCGACTATGTTTTAGCGGGTGAAGAAGCAGGCAGTAAGCTAGACAAGGCAAATAAATTGAACATTCCTATCCTCAATGAGGAAGAATTTAGAAAAATGGTTGAATAAACACCCATAATTGTTTATAATAGTTAAGACGATTATCTTTTTAGATTGGAGATAAATGATGAAAATTACAGAAGCGCAAGTAGAGCATGTAGCAAAATTGGCACGACTGCATTTAACAGCGCAGGAAAAACAACGCTTAACCGCTGAAATGGTGAATATTATTGCATTTGCGGACAAGCTTAATGAATTGGACACCTCAGGGGTAGAAGCCACAGCGCACGCCATTCCCATTCATAATGTATTTCGTGAGGATGTTGTGTACCCTTCGTACGACAGAGAAAAGCTATTGGTCAATGCACCTTCTTCCGAAGAGGGCTGTATTTTAGTGCCAAAAGTAGTAGAGTAAAGGAGAGAAAATCAATGGCGCTTTTTAAACAAACCGCACATGCCTTGCGTGATCAGCTTAGACAAAAAGAAATTTCTGCAGTAGAGCTCACACAAGCTGTGCTTGACCGTATTGGTTCCGTGGAAAACCAAGTGGAAAGCTATATCACCGTTTTGCCAGAAATCGCTTTAGAGCATGCGGCAAAAGTGGATAAAAAAATAGCGGCAGGGGAGCAGCTAGCCGATTTGGCAGGCATCCCTGTGGGCATCATGGATAATATGTGCACAGAGGGTGTTTTGACCACCTGTGCTTCTAAAATGTTATATAATTTTAAACCACCTTACGATGCAACGGTCGTGCAGAAATTGGCACAAGCGGATACCATCATGGTGGGCAAGGTAAATATGGACGAATTCGCAATGGGTTCATCCACTGAAAATTCGCACTTTAAAAAGACCAAAAACCCCTACAATTTGGCGCATGTACCAGGCGGCTCAAGTGGTGGTTCAGCAGCATGTGTTGCAGCGGATGAGGCGATATTTGCACTTGGCTCTGACACAGGCGGCTCGATCCGTCAGCCTGCATCCTTTTGTGGTGTTGTGGGTATGAAGCCCACATACGGCTTAGTATCACGCTTTGGCTTGGTGGCTTTTGCTTCGTCACTCGATCAAATTGGTCCACTGACCAAAGATGTCACAGACTGTGCATTGGTGATGAATGCAATCGCAGGGCATGACCCAAGGGACTCCACATCTTTAAATGTTAATTATCCTGATTATACAAAATCCTTGGTCAATAACGTCAAGGGTTTGAAAATTGGTGTCCCAAAGGAATACATGGGCGATGGTATTTCGGCAGACGTGAAGAATGCTATTTTAAAAGCACTAGCCGATTTAAAAGCAATGGGTGCGGAATACGAGGAATGCTCGTTGCCACGTACTGAATATGCACTGCCTGCTTATTATTTGATTTCATCCGCAGAAGCGAGCTCAAACTTGGCACGCTATGATGGCATCAAATATGGCTATCGTGCAGAGCAATACAAGGATTTGTTAGATTTATACATGCAAAGTCGTTCGGAGGGCTTTGGCACAGAGGTCAAGCGTCGTATCATGCTTGGCACGTATGCACTAAGCTCTGGGTATTACGATGCGTATTATAAAAAAGCACAGCAGGTGAGAACGCTCATCAAGCAGGATTTTGATCATGCATTCCAAAAATATGATATTATCATCACCCCGACCACGCCAGCAACGGCATGGAAGTTTGGCGAAAAATCCGCTGATCCATTGGAAATGTATGCGGCGGACATTTGTACTGTATCGCTCAACATTGCAGGCTTGCCGGGCATGGTCGTACCGTGTGGCTTGGATACAAATGGGTTGCCAATTGGACTACAAATGATTGCCAAACCATTTGGTGAAAACACCTTGTTACAAGCAGGATTTACATTTGAACAAAATACAACACATCATAAAAATAGACCGAATTTATAGGAATTAGAGGTGAAAAATATGCGATATGAAACAGTGATTGGGCTTGAAGTACATTGTGAGCTTGCAACGCTTTCCAAAATATATTGTGGCTGTACCACCACTTTTGGTGGTGAGGTGAATACGCATTGCTGTCCGATTTGTACAGGGATGCCAGGTGTTTTGCCAGTGCTTAATAAAATGGTGGTGGAATATTGTATCAAGGCGGGTTTGGCAACCAATTGTGAAATCAACCCATACGGCAAGCAAGACCGAAAAAACTATTTTTACCCTGATTTGCCAAAGGCGTATCAAACGTCACAGTTTGAT
>JACMMQ010000050.1 GCA_014378955.1 Clostridia bacterium | reverse complement strand
GCATTAGAAGTAGAGTTATTGGAAAAGGCAAATCAAACAGGAATAGGTCCACAGGGTTTGGGCGGTACAACCACCGCTTTGGCATTGCATATCGATCGTTATCCAACACACATAGCGGGTTTACCTGTAGCGGTAAATATAAGCTGTCATGTGACACGACATGCACATACAACCTTGTAAGTATTATCCAAAAGATTTTGAAAGATAAGAAGGATTTTATATAAGTTTGTCGAATATATATAATAACAGCTTCTATATTATAGGTATCAAGTAAATAATGTGAAGCTTGCGTATGGTTTAGGCAATATATTTTATCAATAGGGAGTGAAAGGTATGAAATTTATCATCAAGGGTAGAAAGATCGAAATTACAGACGGCTTAAAAGAAAGAATTGAAACAAAAATTGGCAAGATGAAGAAATTTTTTGACGCTGGCACAGAAGTTTATGTGACACTTAAAGTTGAAAAAGATCGCCACGAAGTCGAAGTAACCATTCCTTTCCAGGGCATTATTTTAAGAGCAGAAGAAATAAGTAACGATATGTACCATTCGATAGACCGTGTAGTGGATGCCCTAGAACGTCAAGTACGAAAGTATAAGACCAAGTTAGGCAAGAAGATAAAAGAAGGCGCATTTAAAGAATACGAACAACCACAATTTGATGCAGTGCTTGAAGAGGATGAGTTTGAAGTCGTGCGTACCAAGTCCGTGGTGTTAAAGCCGATGACCCCAGAGGAGGCAATCTTGCAAATGAATTTGTTGGGGCATGCCTTTTATGTATTTACAAATGCAGAAAATGAACGCATGAATGTCGTGTACAAGCGCAAAGATGGACGATATGGTTTGATTTTACAAAATTAAAGATGATTAAAGACTGTGTTTAAAGTCATAAACATGACGCTATGAAATCATAGAATTGTTTATGCTACATCATGTAGGGGTGGCGTACCGCCACCCACTTTTGACGCAGTCTCTTGTTATGCTAAGGAATATTTTAGAAAGGAACGTGTGAGAAATATGTGCAAAAATGAATTATCAGAAAAAATGTACCAAGAGTTAGCGGATTTCATTGAAAGCTTAGACACCTTGGAAGGCTCGCTCATCACCGTATTACATCAGGCACAGCATATTTTTGGATATCTACCCAAGGAGGTTCAGCTTTTTATCTCTAGGAAATTAGAACTGCCAGCGGCACGTGTATTTGGCGTGGTCACTTTTTACTCGTACTTTACGCAAAAACCACGTGGTGAGCATGTCATTAACGTTTGCATGGGAACTGCGTGCTTTGTACGTGGGGCAGAGGGTATTTTAAATGCCATTGAAGACAAATTGGGTATTAAATCAGGTCAAACCACCGAGGACGGGAAATTTACCATTGATGCATTGCGTTGTGTGGGTGCTTGTGGGCTAGCGCCTGTCATTATGGTGGACGGCAAGGTGCACGGACGGGTTAAATTAGAAGAGGTTGAAGGCATTTTAGCAAAAGCAGTAGAGGAGGATGTTCTGGTATGAGTGGCATGAAAACATTGGAAGATTTAAAGGCTTTACGAGATAAAATGAAAGCGAATTTGGACGTTCGCCAAGCAGGCGATAATGAGAACAATGTGAAAATTATCGTAGGTATGGCAACGTGTGGCATTGCAGCAGGCGCACGGGAAACCTTCAATGCAATGATGGCAGAGGCAAGTGCGTTAGGGCTAAAGAATATCACCTTTACGCAATCGGGATGTATGGGGAGCTGCTATGCAGAGCCAACAGTTGAAGTGACAGTTCTTAACCAACAGCCTATTTTATACGGCAACGTAACCGCTGAAAAGGGTAAGGAAATAATTGCAAAGCACATACAGCATGGTGAATTGCTTCAAAACCTAATCATAGGCGAACCATTTGAAAAGATATAGGGGGTGAATACAATGAATAAATATAGAATGCATCTTTTGGTGTGTGGGGGAACAGGTTGTCAGGCTTCTGACAGCCAAGGCATCGTCACACGCTTAGAGCAATGCTTAAAAGAAAACAATATGCAAGACGAGGTGCAGGTGGTTACAACGGGTTGTTTTGGATTTTGTGAAAAAGGGCCAATTGTCAAGGTACATCCTGATAACGTATTCTACATTGAAGTAAAGCCCGAAGATGCAGATGAAATCGTGGCTGAGCATATTGTCAAAGGTCGTACAGTGGATCGACTTTTATATGTTGAGCCAACCTTTCAAGAGAAAATGAGTCAACACAAGGATATGCCATTTTACAAAAAACAGCTCCGTATTGCATTACGCAATTGTGGCTTTATTGACCCCGAGCAAATCACCGAATATATAGGGGTTGATGGCTATCAAGCATTGGGCAAGGTGCTCACTGAAATGTCACCTGACCAAGTCATTGAGCTGGTCAAGAATAGTGGCTTGCGTGGACGTGGGGGCGGTGGCTTCCCGACAGGCGTGAAGTGGCAATCGGCAAGAAGTAGCGAGGCAGACCAAAAGTTTATCGTGTGTAATGCAGACGAGGGTGACCCCGGTGCATTCATGGATCGTAGCGTTCTAGAGGGCGATCCACATTCGCTGATTGAAGCTATGGCAATTGCTGGTTATGCAATTGGCGCGACCATTGGTTATGTCTATGTACGTGCGGAATACCCATTGGCAATTGAGCGTTTAGAAATTGCCATCAAGCAAGCACGTGAATATGGACTGTTAGGGCAAAATATTTTAGGCGCAGGCTTTGACTTTGATTTGAAAATCAACTATGGTGCAGGTGCATTTGTTTGTGGTGAAGAAACGGCGCTTATTCATTCAATAGAAGGTAACCGTGGTGAACCTTCCAATAAGCCACCATTCCCATCCGTTAAAGGGTTATGGCAAAAGCCAACCTCTGTGAACAATGTTGAGACCTTTGCGAACATTCCGCCGATTATTTTAAAGGGTGCAGAATGGTTTGCGAGCATTGGCACACAAAAGAGCAAGGGCACAAAAGTATTTGCATTGGCAGGACAAATTAACAATGTTGGCTTGGTCGAGGTGCCTATGGGCACAACCTTGCGTGAAATTATTTATGATATTGGCGGCGGCATCAAGGACGGTCGTGCATTGAAAGCGGTTCAAACTGGCGGACCTTCTGGTGGTTGCATTCCAACACAGTTTTTAGATACCCCAATTGACTATGATAGCTTATTAAGCATTGGCTCTATGATGGGCTCTGGCGGTATGATTATCATGGATGAAGATGATTGCATGGTAAACATTGCGAAATACTATCTGGAATTCACCGTAGATGAATCGTGCGGTAAATGTACCCCCTGTCGTGTAGGCAACAAGCGGTTGTATGAAATGCTCACTAAAATTACAGAGGGCAAGGGCACCATGAAGGATTTGCAGGACTTGAAAGAACTAGGAGAAACCATTAAAGACACATCGCTTTGTGGCTTGGGGCAAACCTCACCTAACCCTGTGCTTTCCACCATGAAGTATTTTTGGGATGAATATATTGCGCATGTGCAAGATAAAAGATGCCCGTCTGGCGTGTGTAAGTCCTTGCTTC
>JACMMQ010000049.1 GCA_014378955.1 Clostridia bacterium | reverse complement strand
GCTTCCTTTTTATACTCGCTTGTGTATTCTTTTGTTCCCATTTCATTACCTCATCTTTCTTTATTTCTATTCTATTATTCTGAGGTAAATGTGTCAAGTTTAATTATACTATATCAGTATTGAATTGACAGATGTGGTAATCACAAGAGCCATTCCCACTATCTGCGAGGTGCCTGTTGCCCGCCCCACTACTGTGTAGGCTAGGTCAGCACCATTGAGCGTTAAAATCAACTGACCCGCCTCGGAGACACTTACCTGAAATAAGACCTGATAAGTGCCAATTGTAGCCAAGTTAAATGAGCTGGGACCTGTACGGGTAATCGTCGGCCCACTTGTAGGTCCATCTTGCGGAAAGCTTACGTCTGTACCAGGAGCAACTGTTGCTGCATTATCAGGAGGCATCAATGCAAAGAAATCTGCAAAGTTTAATACGCCAGTTGCACCAGTCGGTCCAGTTGCTCCGGTATTTCCTGTCGGACCTGTTGCTCCGGTAGCTCCGGTGTCTCCAGTAGGACCGGTTGGGCCTGTTGCTCCGGTGTTTCCAGTCGGACCAGTAGCACCATTTGTTCCGTTTTCTCCAGTCGGACCTGTTGGACCAGTACCAGAAGGACCAGTTGCACCATTAGCCCCAGTCGGACCAGTAGCACCATTTGTTCCATTTTCTCCGGTCGGTCCTGTTGGACCAGTACCAGAAGGGCCAGTTGCACCGTTAGCTCCAGTCGGACCCATTGGACCTGTTGGACCCCCTGCAGGACCAGTTGGGCCAATAGGGCCTGTTGGTCCTGTAAGAACTGACGAATTCAATGCAGTATCTAATTTAGAGTTTAAAAGCATCTCTTTTTTGATAATAGCGCCAAGAACTTCCCTGACACTTGCACTCACATGGAGTATATCGCTTATTGTTGCTTGTGGACTACTTACTCCAGGAAGCGTTCCTAAAACATATTGAATTTTTTCGCCCTCAGCATTGATAATATGACTTAGCCCTAATTCCTCCATAGCAATAGAAGCTACAACTAAATTAATTGCCTCTTCTCTAGTAACAGTAATATTAGGACTGATATTAGGGATATTCGGTTGTGACATGTTTCATACTCCTTATATACAAAATATACAAACCAAGCATTACTACAACTTATATTTACTTAGGATTGTACTTATTCTATTATATGTACATATTTTTTTTAGTGACAAGCCGCTACTCGAAACCGAATTAAATGTATTTTGAGATATAACAAAGCAAGATTAATGTATATGTCGTTTTGCAGTAATGCCACACAGCAAATAGTTTTTCGGACGCTACTTTCAGTCTAACCGAACGCGCGTTGAAGCGGATTTGAAGGCTATTTTTAGGTAGAATGGTGAAACAACAGCATTATCATATTTAAATAGAGCCATGAAAACCGTATTTCAGACGGTTTTCATGGCTCTACCTGTACATATCTTATAGTGAGTTATTGAGAAGATTGAAATTTACTGCAAATGACTGTAAACAAGTGTTTATTTTAAAGTTTACAAGGTGTTTCACATTGGAAAAAATATCCTTAAAATGGTTTGGGTCAGACATGACAATGCAATAAAAAAAATCTAACGAAAGGGGCTGCTGCAAAAGATTGAATCAATCTATTTGCAGCAGCCCCTTTCATTTTACACAGATGGTGTTCCCGGCGGGATTCGAACCCACGGCCTTTCGCTTAGGAGGCAAACGCTCTATCCTACTGAGCTACGGAAACATATTCGTACAGCAGTAATATTGTAAACGATAGCGTATCGCTTTGTCAAACCATTTTCTTGAACTTGCGTAAATTTCTAAAAAAATCCGATAGAATTTCACTGCATTGTTCGGACAGAATGCCAGATGTCACGTCCACTGAATGATTGAAGCCGTCCACGCTTAGCAAATTCACCACCGACCCCACCGCCCCTGATTTGGCATCAGATGCGCCGAAATAGAGGTGGCGAATGCGTGACTGTATGATGGCCCCTGCGCACATTGGGCAGGGCTCGAGCGTAACATATAGGTCGCAATCAATTAAACGCCAGCCACCCAATTTTTTGCAAGCCTTGTCAAGTGCAATCAATTCGGCGTGACACAGGGCATTTTTTTTAATTTCTCTCAAATTGTGACCACGGGCAATGATTTTGCCGTCCTTGACCACGACCGCACCGATTGGGACTTCGCCTTTTTGGGCGGCTTTTTGTGCTTCAAGGTAAGCTTTTTGCATAAAATAAGTGGGTGTGTGCATGGTGTTCTCCTTTTGGCGTGTAGCGAATTTGGAGATTTCTCGTTGTTCTCGCTCGGAATGACAATGGGATAGCGGTTGCATAGGGGGCAGGATTATCGCCCTCTCTAGTTTGTCATTCAGAGCGACGCGAAGAATCTCGCTTTTAAATTCGCATAAAATTGCGAACTGGGTGTAGACTTAGTCCACTTATTCATAATTTAACACACATTACCCATTTCGTCAAATTTGTCGTTTGACTTTTATTGCTTGATACGATATGATAAAAATGGCTGCAAAAAGTCAAAAGAGGGGTGAGCGTATGGCGTTAGCAAGTGGTAGTGATGATTATTTCAAAGCAGTAAAAAGGGGACAAAAGGAGCTTTCACAGGCGTTTTCGGCTGGCGTGTCTGCACAATTACCCTCCTTGGTGCATAGTCTTGGCAAAAATCGTACCCTTGCTGAAATATCACTTGGAACGATTGACATACCGCTTTCCAAGGTGAAAGGCACCTACACAGACATGCGTAGCAACTGCTTTTCGAAGGAGTTTATGCCACTTTTAGACCTTCAAACCGAGTTTGCTAGTAAATGGATTGGTTTGATAGAAAGCCACATGGAGATGGGCATTCGAGACCCTATCAAGGCTTACGAATACCTCAACTATTTTTACGTGGTGGAAGGCAACAAACGGGTAAGTGTATTAAAATATTTAAACGCATCTACTGTAATGGGCGTAGTGACACGCATTATGCCACAAATGGATAAAAATGATCTAGAAATACAGCTTTATTATGAATTTTTAACATTTTATCAAAAAACAAAAATTAACGCCCTGTGGTTTACAAAGCTTGGGAGCTTTTCGGAAATGGCTGATTTTCTTGCGAGGTATCATCTCGAAGGCTATGACGAAGGTGAAAAATACAAGGTGTTTGTCAACCATATTTATTATAATTTTAGAAAGAGCTACAAAGAGTTGGGTGGCGATCGTCTAGACTTGACCACTGCAGATGCTTTTTTAGAATATGTCAAGGTGTACGGCATTCCAACTGAAATTAATGAAGAATTTAGCAAAAAAGTGAAAAAATTCATCCCAGAGCTTGAAGGCATTGCAGCACCTGATGTCATTGACGTGCAAACAGAGTTGCCGACGCTAGAAAAAAGCATGTTGGGCACGCTCACGAACCTTGTGACACCTAACAAGCCATTAAAGGTGGCGTTTGTCTATGCTGGCGGTATTCAAGATACAAGCTGGAGCTATGCACATGAGTTAGGGCGGTTACACGTGGAGAATGTTTTGGCAGGACAGGTGGAAACCACCTATGTCGAAAATGTGCCACAAAATGAACAAGCGTATGATGTTTTGGTGGATTTGGCAGTGCAAGGGTATGACATTATTTTCACCACGCTACCTGTCTTTTTAAAGCCTACGCTCAAAGCTGCCTTGGAATTCCCAACTGTGAAATTTTTAAACTGCTCCTCACATCAAACCTTTCAACACGTCAATACCTATTTTGCACGCATCCATGAGCCACGCTTTTTATGTGGTGTGATTGCAGGGGCGATGACCAAAACAGGCGTGATAGGCTATGAAGCATCCTACCCCATCCCAGAGGTGGTCAATTCTATCAATGCGTATGCATTGGGTGCGAAAATGGTGCGTCCAGACGTAAAGGTGCAGGTAGAGTGGCTGTATGAAGGGCATAAAAAAAGCCATGCGATTGATTATAACCAAAAGCCATGCCTTGAAAATTGTGATGTGATCTTGCGCCAGAACAGTATATCGTTGGAGGTTGGTACGCAATTTGGACTGTATATGCGAAAGCTAGATGGCGAGCTTATCAACTTAGCGTTGCCTATTTGGAATTGGGGCATCGTGTATGAGCAAATTTTAAAGGAATTTTTAAATATTGGGGCAAGGGCTGGACGTTCTGCCTTTTATGGCAAATCCAAGCACATCAATTTTTGGTGGGGCATGGATGTTGGGGTGGTAGACTTGTTTTATTCCAGTTCCGCAATTCCAACACAACTGCAAAAGCTACTTGAACTGCTGAAAAAAGCCATGAAGGACAACACATTAGCACCCTTTACAGGGCCTATCCATGACCAAGCAGGCAAGCTACGTGTGCGAAGTGGTCGGACGGCAACCGTCAAGCAAATCACCGAAATGGATTGGTTTTCTGATGTGGTGGCATGTGCGCTACCACCAGTAGATGAAATAGAAAACGCAACAATCGAAATGTTGGATGTGGAAAGCTAAATCTCAATAATATGATAACCAAAGCAATTCACGATTGTGGTATTGCCTAGATGCATCATGCGTGTTTGTCTACCGTACGTCAAATGCTGATGTCCGTGCAAAAATAGCCTAGGCTGATATTTTATAATGAGTGCTCGCAAAGCCTCAAAGCCAACATGGCAGGGATCGCTGGCATCACCCAATTGGTAGGCTGGGGCATGTGACACTAAAATGTCAATTTTCTCATGCTTTTTAATTTGCCGTTCTAGCTTTGCACTGCGTTTTTTCATTTCCGCCTCGGTATATTGGTAAGGGCTGTCGGGGCTGTATCGTATACTGCCCCCTAAACCGCCAATGACCAAGCCGTTACTCAAAACGACCTTATCGTCAATGCATTCACACCCCTCGGGCGGTGCTATGACATAACGATTGTCGTGGTTGCCAGGCACATAAAAGAGCGGTGCAGGAATCATTGTTACCAAAAAGGATAGATAAGATGCCTTCAAGTCTCCAGCGGAAATGATCATATCAATGTCTTTAAATCGTTTATGATCAAAAAAGTCCCATATATAAGGTGACTCATGGTCAGCAACCACTAACAGCTTCAAAGCATTCACATCCTTTAGTTTTGTTCAATGCAGGACACGGTGGGCGCTGCCCTTTATATTGCGTAGCAATATTTCTTCTGCTCGACCGAATGAATGCGCTTTTTGCATTCATAGCCACGAAGGTGGCGTGGTCATCGCCCGCCCCTTTTTGAAAAAAGGGGACAAAAACTTTAGTCGGGGTTTTTAGTATGTAAACAATAAAGTTTTAATCAATTTTTTTCAAAAAATTGCGGGTTTCAAAAG
>JACMMQ010000048.1 GCA_014378955.1 Clostridia bacterium | reverse complement strand
CATGCCATAATACCGCCACCAAGGTTTGTAGGGCAATGAAACATGGGCACGTATGCCCACTTTGCCTGATTTTAAAAGCCGCTCGTAGTTGAAGTGTACATTGCCTGCAAAAACACCCAGCGGATTACAGGCCACCACATTGCGTTTTGGTTCAAAAAAGAATTCGGGGGCTGTATATTTCTGCACGGGGGCTTCTCCCAATAGTTCTTCCTTTCCATCCGCATAGCGGATTTTCCAAACCCAAATGAGGCAGGAAATTTCAAAAATGTTGAAAAAGCATTGGCACAGGCAGGCGACCGTTATAAGGTAGGCGGTTGGTGGCGTTTATTTCATGAGCGTTTCTGGGGCATTCGTGGCATGGAAAACCTCATGATGGATTATTATGATAATATTGAAGGGTTGAGAGAAATCGGTCAACACCTTTTGGCATTTTATAAAGTCATTGTTGATAAATTCGCCGCATTAGGCTTTGACGGTATTTTCACCTCGGACGATTTAGGTCATCAAACAGGCCCTATGATGTCGCCAGAGGTGTTTGAAGAGCTGTATTTTCCGCTATATAAGGAATTTTGCGACTATGTACATAGCAAGGGCATGCACGTCTTTTTGCACTCATGTGGCGACAATACGAAGCTACTAAACATGCTCGTGGAGGCAGGTGTTGATGTGCTTCATCCCATTCAAAAGGGTTGTATGGATGAGGTGGAAACCGCTAAAAATTATGGTGAAAAAATTAGCTTTTTAGCAGGGGCAGACGTTCAAAATCTCATTCCGTTTGGTACAGCACAAGAGGTCAAAATTGGCGTACGACAATTAATTGACAACCTGTACAAGCCAGAAGGCGGACTTTTATTAGCGGCTGGTAATGGCATTTTGCACGATACGCCACTTGAAAATATTGAAGCAATGCTTTATGAGATGGCAATGTATAAAAAGGCTTGATATTAATCATACGAACAAAATAACAAATAATACTAATTACAATTTGAAATCTTTATATGTTGTGTTTTTTGAGGTGCGATAGGTTGCGTATGCAACCGTCCGACCAATTGAGAGGGACATCACACCTCAAAAACGTTTACAACATTTTAAATTGGAATTAGTATAAGAGATGTATCCCTCTTAATATGTCTCTTATTTTATATGTCGAAATGATGTAATTTACAAAAAATTCCTTGCTATTTTTCTCGAATTCGTATAAAATACTTCTGATTGTATATTTGACTTAAAATATTGAAAGACTTTAGAATTAAATGATGGAGGGATCATATGGTTTCGGCGGGTGAATTTAGAAACGGCGTTACATTTGAAATGGATAATAACCTATGGCAAATTATCGAATTTCAACATGTAAAGCCAGGCAAGGGTGCGGCATTTGTACGCACAAAAATTAGAAATATTATAAATGGTTCTGTGGTTGAAAAAACCTTTAGACCAAACGAAAAATTCCCTAAGGCACATATTGAACGCAATGATTTGCAATATTTATATAGTGATGGGGATTTATACTATTTCATGGATCAAGAAACATTTGAGCAAATGCCACTCAACGGCAATCAATTGGGCGACGCATTAAAATTCGTCAAGGAAAACATGCTTGTTAAGATTTTGTCACACAAAGGGCATGTATTTGGTGTAGAAGCACCAAACTTTGTAGAATTAGAAATTACTGAAACGGAGCCAGGGTTTAAGGGCGACACAGCACAAGGGGCAACCAAGTCTGCAACATTAGAAACAGGTGCGATCATTTATGTACCGTTGTTCATTGAACAGGGCGAAGTAGTACGTGTAGATACCCGAACTGGGGAGTATATGGAAAGAGTGTAGTGGTTATACTAAATAGAAGAATAGGAGGGATTTAACATGAATTTAAATGAAAAGGTAGCATACTTACGTGGCTTGATGGAAGGCTTAAAGGTGGAAGATAAATCCGATGAAGGCAAGGTATTAGCAGGTGTTTTAGACATTTTGTGCGATATGGCTGAAACAATCGAATTTTTGGAGCAAGACCAAGAGGAAATGGCTGATAAAATAGAAGGTATCGATGAGGACTTAGCGGAATTAGAAGTTGATTTTTATGAATCTGATGACGAATACGATGAAGACGAAGACGAAGTCGACGATGATGGCTTGTACGAAATCGAATGCCCAAAATGCAAAGAAACCATATGCCTAGACGATAGCATCTTATTAAGCGATGAAGACATCCATTGCCCAAACTGCAATGAATTGATTGAAATTGAAATGGATTGCGATTGTGACTGCGGTTGCAAAGGCGAGCATCATCACGAATAGCGTTATAATACAAAAAAGAACGAAAACTT
>JACMMQ010000047.1 GCA_014378955.1 Clostridia bacterium | reverse complement strand
GATTAAAACTTTGTTTTAAAAACCCCAACTAAAGTTTTTGTCCCCTTTTTTCAAAAAGGGGCGGGCGTGGGCAGCGCCCACTTTTTTGTTCAAGCATAAGCAACTTTTAAATAGGCGGTTGTAGGGGACGGGTTTCCCGTCCCGAAATTACATATAAATTGTTTGGGACTTAGCACACGGGAAGGGGAACCCTTCCCCTACCAATTGCATTAAAATTTCACTGTATTTAAAAAACATAACCACTGTATTGGATGATGATATGAAACAAGTCAAACGCATAGACAGTCAAATAAATATTTTGGGCATGCTCTTTAGTGGCGTCCTGTTTTTGGGCATCCTATTCCAAGGGCTTTATTTTCCAACGCAGTATTTGCTAGCCACCACGATACTATTGCTAATGGTGATTGTTGCGCTGGTTAAAAATAGGCAAAAAATCCAAGTGGATGTCTATATGCTATTGAGTGCAGTATTTTGTATCATTTATTGCACAGACAGCATCATCGTAGCGGCTGATCGTTACGGCGCAATGCTTGAGAGTGTCAAAATCATCGCATTTTTTACGGTGGTATTTCTATCGAAAAGTTTTATCAAAGACTTGGCGAGTATTTTGCGTGCCTTTTACCGTGCATGCCTCACCATGAACTTCATAGGGTTGCTGTGCTACTTTCATATTTTTTATGTCAACGATGGCGTGCTACGTGCAAAGCGATATTTTAGAATGCAGTCGTTGCTCCAATACGCAAACACCACCGCCATTTTAATGGCGATAGGCTTTGTGCTCACCTTGTATTACATAGATTTTGAAAAAACAGTACGCGCGCAAACGAAATTTTATCTCTATGCATTTCTATTTTTAGTCGGACTGCTTTTAACCGCTTCAAAGGGCGCAATTGCGATATTTTTATTGGTGATGCTTGTATTTTTATTACTTCTCAAAGACCTAGAAAAGACATTGAAGGTGTTTATTTTATCTGCTTTTGCCGTGCCCACTGCCATTGCTATTTTATGGGTTACAGCAAATGGCAATTTGATGTTAGGTGCTATCATTTTAATGGTAGGCACATTGCTTGCTTGTTGTGCCTGTATTTTTTCTGACCGCTTACAAGCGAAGGTAAAAAAAGGTGCGATACTTTCAGTCATTGCGCTTGGCAGTGCTTCGGGCTTAGGCTTTGTCATTGTATTTTGGCAAAAAGTGACCGCTATCAGCATTTATTTGACATTTGTTGAGCGTGCTGAATATATGTCCGACGCATTGCACCTACTAGCAACCAGACCGCTCACAGGCATTGGCGGTGGCAATTGGGGTGCGATGCAATATAGCATACAATCGTTTAATTACGCTGTGCAATATATTCATAATTCAGTGCTGCAAATATTTGTGGACTGTGGCATCATCGGTGGCTTGCTATTTGTAGCGATCATTGTGCTGTTTTATCATGACTACATAAAACAGTATAGGCGAGAGAAAGACAGCCTATCGCTTTATGTGCTGGCGGTTGTTTCACTGTTGCTTATACATACGTCTATTGACATTGATTTAAATTATCCTGCACTGCTGATGGTTTTTGCCGTGCTTATAACCAGTAGCACAAGAGAACGAAAACCAATGTTAACCGTTTCAAGCATGTATTTTATCATTGGATTTTCAATCATTTGCATAGGCGTTGGCAGTCTATTGTTCGGACAAATCGCCCATAATCGTGCACAGGTTTTGACCAACCAGGGACATTTTGAAGAGGCGTTCGCCATTTGCCAAACCAACGATTTTTTCATGCCAATGAGTAGCCAAAACAACATGCAAAAAGCGGTAAACCTGTTTAAACAATCGGGCGATTATCAAGGCGCTGTGGCGTACATCGGTATAGCGCAAAAATACAACCCGTATGAGAGCAAGAACTATGTAGAGCTTTACCATTTCGCCTTGCAAAATAAAGATTACGACACTGCCTTTCAAACGTGTGTGAAGCTGACAGAGCTTCAACGATGGAAGTGGGAGAACTATGACAACGCACTAGAGACCTTGGAAAAAATGAAGCAAACGGACAAAACATTGTACGAAAAATATGTGTTACAAGGGCAGGTATTGATTGACAAGCGCGCGCAAATAATGACCTATTTAAATACACGCAAGCCATATTGATGATATGGGCAGCGTTGATATAGATGACAATATAATTTGAGAGGACGTTTTGAATGAAAAAATTTGTAGTGAGATGTTTGTTATTATCCTTTGTATGTTCGTTCATACTTACCCCTACATTGGTGCAAGCGGTAGTAAAAACAAGTACGGTGGTGTTTTATCCGCAATCAGTAAGGGAGTTTGCCTATATGGATAACGCTAGTGATAGCATTTTTATGTTTCAAAACAAGGTGATAGCGGTTGACTATAGAAACAACTTAAAGGCAACTACAGATGGTGAAACTTGGGATAAAATTGGTAAAACTGAAACTGGTTTTAATAGAGTTTATTCGAATGGTAAACAAATCGTGGCACAAAATGGATACAATAAAAGCATGGTATCAGATGATGGAAAAACGTGGGAGCCTTGTGGCGTAAAACAGGGGCTCTTTAGGATTGAAAGTCAAGATATTTTTGTAACATATGCAAATTGGGAATTTCAATATTCAAATGATGGACGTCAATGGCACACGGTTAATTTGCACAATAGTGCGATAGAGACTGACGAGAATTTTACATCTGAAAACAAAGGTAAAAAAAGCTATGCTGAATTTAAAACAATTTTCAAGTTAAACGGTCGGTATTATATGTTTACAGATAAAGGTGCATCTATTGTTTCAAATGATATGCAAAATTGGTCAGTCAATTCGCCAAAGCTGGATTGGGTTGATGAGTATGCGGAATTCAACATCACATTAAATGGAACCTGTATCATTTATAGGTCATGGCAACAAGTGAGAATATCTATGGATGGAACGAATTGGAAGAAAATAGCCGCTAGTGGAGGTGTGGAATGGGATGGTGAAAAATTTATTGACGTTTTGGAAAAAGAGAATAAAATGTATATTCAAATATCTAATGATGGCTTGACGTGGAAGATATTAAAGGAAATTGAATTAAAACATGACTATTACAATTCAGCAAATATAATAGTCAGCGAAGGACAAAGTATTATTCAAATAGTAGGACAAAGTATGATTGAATCAAATAGAGTCGATAGAAATGAAAATCACAATTTCTTGGTGAAAGATGATATATGCGAATACTTAGGTGAAATGCCATGGGCAATACCAGGAAGCGCATTTTTTAAACTTGATAATCAGAATATTATTATTTATAGAGATTTTTCAACCCTTGTGCAATACAACACTGCCAACGTAAAAATCAATAACAAGGAATTAAATACAGCCCAATCTCCTATTATTTATAAAGGCAGAACACTCGTGCCCCTTCGCACTATTTTTGAAGAGCTAGGATTAACGGTTGCATGGGATGGCAAGACACAAACGGTCACAGGCACAAAAGAAGGGAAAACCATCACCCTGCAAATAGGCAACCCAAAAGCCACCGTCAACGGCAAAGAGGTCACGCTCGATGTGTCAGCAAAAATTATCAACAGCAGAACATTAGTCCCTGCAAGATTTATCGCTGAAAGCCTCGGGTGTGATGTGCAATGGGACAGTGCATCTAATACGGTTAATATTACAAGTAAGTAAGCAAATCAAGCCCCATGAAATGCGATACAAGCATAAAAAAATAGCGATATGCTATATAATTTTATAAAATAGTTGTTTTTGGATCTATTTTCATATATAATCATGGTGTGCTTGCATAAGAGCACGCCATTTTTATGTTGTGGTTATTGTTTAAGCGTATGTTGTTACACAATAAATTCGAGAGGGCGTTGAAAAATGAGAAAATTTGTAGTGAGATGTTTGTTATTATGCTTTGTATGTTCGTTCGTGTTTACCCCTACATTGGTGCAAGCAGTAGCGAAGACTAGTACGTGGGTGTTTTATCCGCAGTCTGTGAGGGGAAATGTTTATGGTAATTATACATATGGTGACAACTTGTTTAAGGCTCAAAACAAAGTATTTGCGGTGGATAATACCAATCATTTAAAGGCAACTGCGAATGGTGAGCGTTGGGAAGAAATTGGGGAGATTGATAGTAGTTATGAGCGTGTTTTAACAAATGGCAAGCAAATCATAGCACAAAATTGGCGCAATAAGGCAATTGTATCAGACGATGGTAAGTCATGGGAGCCTTGTGGTGTGCAAGATTCGCTATATAGAATCAATAGTGAAGATATTTTTGTGACCTATCCAAGTTGGGAATTTCAATATTCAAATGATGGGCGAGATTGGCACACTGTTAATTTGCATGATACAGCGTTAGAGACTGATGAAAATTTTTGGTTCAAAAATAAAGGTAAAAAAGACTATTCAGAATTTAAAACAGTTCTTAAATTACAAGACAAGTATTATATGTTTACAGATGAAGGTGCGTCTATCGTTTCTGCGGATATGCAAAACTGGTCGATCAACACACCGAAGCTAGATTGGATAAATGAGCGCGGGCGATTTACAATTGAAACAAATGGGACTTGCATTATTTATCAGTCGGATAACCAAATTAGAATATCTATGGATGGGACGAATTGGACGAAAACAACTGCGAGTATTGATGTGCAATGGGATGGTAATCAGTTTGTTGATGTAATAAACAACCAAAAAACCTCTCAAATCCGCACTTCTAAAGATGGGCTTGTATGGAAAACCTTAAAGGAAATAGAAGATGGTTATGATTATTACGGGTGCAATATAATTGTCAGCGAATTTCAAAGCATTGTTGAATTAAGAAGTGGTAGCCAACGGTTATTGCATGATTATTTGGTGAAAGATGGCATGTGTTTAGATTTAGGTGAAAAGCCTTGGGCATATTCAGAAAGCGCCTCCTACAAACTTGGTGATAAAAACATGATTATTTATAGAGATTTCTCAACCCTTGTGCAATACAACACCGCCAACGTGAAAATCAATAACAAGGAACTAAACACTATCCAGTCACCTATCATTGACAATGGTAGAACACTCGTGCCCCTTCGCACTATTTTTGAAGAGCTTGGCTTAACGGTTGCATGGGATGGTAAGACACAAACGGTCACAGGCACAAAGGCAGGTCAAACCATCACCCTGCAAATAGGCAATCCAAAAGCGACCGTTAACGGCAAAGAGGTCACGCTCGATGTTTCCGCTAAAATCGTCAACAGCACGACGCTCGTGCCCGCAAGATTTATCGCTGAAAGCCTCGGATGTGATGTACAATGGGATAGTGCATCCAATACGGTAAACATTACAAGCAATTAAGCATTATATCATACTATTCTCAATTAAAAGCATAGACAAAAAACGTGTCAAACGATGTTCGTAGGGGCGGGCTTTATGTCCGCCCAAAATTAGCAGAAATTTAGCAAACGAGGGCAGACACAAGGCCTGCCCCTACTAAGGCATGTCGTCTATATTTTAATTTGAGATTAGGATAACAAAATGCACACCCCAAACGAACCTTGGGGTGTGCATTCCTATTTACCATTTCCTGATTTTTCATGCTTGCTACCATGATTGCCTATTTTCTGACCCTCTATAATCCCTACATCTGCATTTTCTTTTGGCTTCATTTTACGCAGTTCGGGGTTGCTTTTTTCTCTATCCTTAATGCGGTTCTTATTGTTATCCATGATTTATCTTTCCTTTCGTGTTTATTTAATTAAAATTAGTATCTATAAAAGAGTAGAGATTTATACAGTGAAAATTAAAAAGCTAATTTATACTAATCTTAGATTAAAATCACAACCATCTGTCGGTCGGTGTTTCAAAACGCGCACTTGCGTTTTGCCTCCCTCCGCTGGTTATGTTTTAATCTAAGATTAGTATTAAATGG
>JACMMQ010000046.1 GCA_014378955.1 Clostridia bacterium | reverse complement strand
GGTATGCCAAACAATATTGGTCATGATGAAGAGGAACAGCACCACTCCCAGACTCGTGCAGACATGGATCACGCGCTTCAGGGCCGGCCAATTGATCAATGGCGCCAGGCCTTCCCTGACCCACGATTTCGGCAGGCCCCGCAACATGGGGAGATAGGGAGAACCCAGCCAAATCAGAGGCGGCGCCACCATGGTGAGCAATATGTGTTGCACCATATGGGCCTGGAGCAGGAAGCCGGCAAAGGCATCGAGCGGCGAACAAATCGCCACAAACAAAGCCAGCAACCCGCCGGCAAAACAGAGGATCCTCCAGAAAGGAAATCGTTCCGGCAAAATACGGGACAATCGCCACCACCCGCGCAGATAAATGCCAAATCCCAGGAACAGGCCAAGCATCAACTCGGGACGAAGGGTCCAGGAAGTGAAAAAGCAATCCAAAAAATAGCAGGCACAAGAACGCTCATCGTCATAGCGCATCGCTTATCAACGGTAAAACGTGCGGATGGAATCATTGTACTTGAAAATGGCAAAATAGCGGAACAAGGCAAGCATGAGGAGCTCATCAGTCAAGATGGGGTGTATGCAAAGCTTTGTAACATTCAAAGCTTGACTTAAAATTAAATCTTAAGGGGGGGGCAAATTGGATGCCGAAATTTACTAAAAAGCGTTCGTTAAAAACAGGCTTGCCACCAGGCTCACTTGTGCATATTGGTCAGTATGATAACAAGAATACAATGATTGAAGTGTTTGATTATGATTTAAACACATTCACACAATACAAATATACTGAAAACGCGATTGAAAAATTTGAATTGTTGCCGCCTGTTGGCGAAAAACAAGTACGATGGATCAATGTAGACGGCTTAAACAACATGGACATCATCGAGCGCATATGTAAATCACATCACATTCACGCCTTGGTCATGGAGGATGTCTTAAATACGTCGCAACGCCCAAAGATAGAGAATTACGACGATTATATATACCTAGTCGCAAAAATGGTGTATTTCGAACAGGAAACGATGGTGGACGAACAACTAAGCATTATACTTGGCAAAGGGTATGTAATTTCGTTTGGCGAAAGGGAAGGCGATGTATTCAATCAAATTCGGGATAGAATAAGGAAAAACGGGATACACCTAAGAGGCAACGGGGCGGATTACCTCGCTTATTCGTTACTTGATGCAATTGTGGACGGTTATTTTGGCGTACTAGAAAAGCTTGGCGATAAAATAGATGACGTAGAAGAACAACTACTCAACCACCCTTCCGTTGAAGGACTGCATAAAATGAGAGAATTGAAAAAAGATTTGCTCTACATGCATAGATCCGTTTGGCCACTGCGAGAGGTTACCTCGTGGATGGAGCGTAGCGAAAGTGAGCTGATTGAAAGCACGACACAAATCTACATTCGGGATATATACGACCATATCATACAAACGATTGATACGACAGAAACATTTCGTGAACTGCTTTCTGGACTTATGGATATATACCTATCGAGCATCAGCAATAAAATGAATGAAATCATGAAGTTTTTGACTATAATATCGACAATATTCATTCCGCTTACTTTTGTCGTAGGCTTATATGGCATGAATTTTAAATATATGCCAGAATTGGAATGGCACTATGGGTATGGTGCTGTAATTGTTGCGATGGCACTTATTGCAATTGCAATGGTGATGTTCTTTAAGCGTAGAAAATGGTTTTAAAATTTTCATACTAATCTTGATTAAAATCATAACCACCTGTCGGTCAGTGTTTCAAAACGCTGGCTCGCATTTTGCCCATCTCTGCTGGTTATGTTTTAATCTGAGATTAGTATTAGATAGGAATGGTTCAATATGAAAATTATAGACATTTCAAAAGGCATTCTCACGACACCCGTTTATCCAGGAGATCCAGAGCCAACACTTGCAAAGGTTTGTGACAGGGCAAAGGGTGATGAAATCAACCTATCCATACTCATGGCGTGTGTGCATACAGGCACGCATGCAGACAGTCCTCACCACTTTTTAGATAGCGATAACACCATTGAAAAGCTTCCATTAGAACATTTTATTGGTAGGTGCAAGGTGACATCGTGCATCGGTGTGGCGGATGAAGCGTTTATCGATGCGCTTGAAATGAACGGGTGCAAAATCCTGCTTGTGAAGGATGCTACAGGCTTTTCAGCGCTGTGTACACAGGCACTTATCAACAAGGATATCACGACCATTGGCACTGAGCGTGCCTCTATTGGCGATGCGAATGTACACACGGCAATCCTAGGGGGCAATATTGCCGTGCTTGAAAATCTTGATTTGTCAGAAGTGTCAGACGGAGAATATTTTATATTTGCACCGCCTATTAAAATTGAAGGCAGTGATGGGGCATTTGTGCGAGCGGTTTTGCTGGATGGTTTTGTTAAGTAAGTGGATTGACACGCAAAACTTAATACATGCCAATCCTGTTAGGGCTTAATTATTTAATGCTATTTTCATACTGCATAATCATTTTTTTAACCATTTGTCCACCGACTGAACCTGCTTGCTTTGAAGTAAGGTCGCCGTTGTAGCCCTGCTTCAAGGTTACGCCCACTTCAGATGCTGCTTCCATTTTAAATTTGTCTAATGCGCCTCGTGCTTCTGGTACAAGATTATTGTTAGCCATTTTTAAATTCTCTCCTTTAAAAGTTGAAGTTGTTAACCACGTTTTGTGGTGATGTGCTTATCTTACGTCATTTTGACTTTAAAATACGTGGTAAATTAAAACGATTTTTCATACAAATGGTATTATAGTTTCAAAGCGTGGGTAATCAAATTTTGGGGCATTTTGCATGTTATTTATATTGACGATAAAAAGCTTTAGTGATAAGATATCTTTAGTTGTAAATCTGGAAATTTTTGTAAACTTAGTTTGTTTTGAGTTGCAAAATAAAATGTAATATGAAGGAGGGCATTTAAGTGAAAAAAAGAATTGCATTATGGTTATTTGTCGTGATTTTTGCAATAGGTATGTTAGCAGGTTGTAGTGCACCACAAAGTACAAATGGCAAAACTAGCAAGGGTAGCTCGAATGAGGCAGTAAATAAAGAAGATAATACTGGTGCTAGCAACAAAACCGCCACCGATATTAAAATGATTATTAAGAATGCAAAGGCTTCTATTATCGTTACAAATTCTGAAAAAACCATCACATCTATTAGCAACTGGGTCGCATCCAATGGTGGCGTTGAATTTAGTCGTAACACGCAGATGGTGCAAAAAAATAGTAGAATAAACGTTGTGTATAAAATTAAACCAGATCGGTTACAAGCCTTTATTGACATGTTAAAAGAGCAAGGCGAAATAACATTATGTGATGTCAAAAGCGATGATATCACCGAACAATATTATGATGCATCGACAAGACTAGAAAATCTGAAAAAAGGTAGAGAACAATTTCTTGAAATACTTAAAAGGGCAAACACAATTGATGAAATTTTGAAAGTGCAGGATCAGATTAATAAAATAAGTGGCGACCTAGAAGCATTGCAAGGCAAAATCAATATGTGGAATAAGATGGTGGCAGAGTCAACGGTTGAATTAACCATTACAGAGCTTTCGGACCCAATCAAAAATACACATATGGATTGGCAATTTACATCGTTTGGGGATGTTTTAAAAATTATGAGAAATGGGTTTATCCTCACATGTAATTTATTGGTCAACTTTGTTTCTTGGGCTTTCATCATCGTTATATCATTGTTGCCTTTAATTATTTTTGCAGCATTGGTACTTTGGATTTATCTATATATCAGAAAATTCAAAAACCGTAAAAAGTAGGAGAAAAATATGGAAATGGTTTTCAAATATTATTGGATTTTGTTTATTGCAGTTACATACTTCAATATAGTGATTATGAAGGGAAAAGTAAGAAAATACATAATAGAACAACCGGCATTAGAACCAGGTTATGATAAAATATTCAAAATAATTGCTTTGTACGGGAACATTCCGTGGGCAATTATGGGTATTGGCACGCTGCTTGGTTTTACGAACTCAATGTTTGATTATTTTACACCTAGGTTGTTAAACCCGTTTGTGTTGCTTTTCCATGCTTCAATCATCATTCTTTATATAAAATCTATCAAAGGGATGTATTTTGGCGGTGGGGCAGAATTTCTTGCACGCCATCCTGGGATTTTTGAACAATCGGGCGTGTTTAAAGGGAAAAAAAGTATATCAGCAAAAGGTATTAAAATATGGTTTGGCATTATGCTAGCTGGAGGTATTTTGGGCATGTCTGCTATGTGGTGTCTGAAAATACCGATTGATGTTTTTACGAAATAATTTAGACACAATACGGTTGCAACATGATAAGGGGTAATGAGATGAAATTTACAACAATTTATACAAAATATAATGATATAAAAATTTCAAATTTAGTGTTAGGCACAGACTATTTTGGCACAACCGTAACACAACAAACTGCATTTGAGCTAATGGACTTATACGTCGCAAATGGTGGCAACTGCCTGGATACTGCACGGGTGTATGCGGATTGGCTACCAAATGGGCATGGGGCAAGTGAACGGCTGATTGGCGAATGGCTGAAAAGTCGAAAAAACAGAAATGCACTTTTAATCTCCACAAAAGGGGGGCATCCACCACTTGACAATATGGCACAGGGTAGGCTGTCACGCACCTGTATCGAAGGTGATTTAGAAGAAAGCTTGAAAGCATTAGACATTGAACACATTGATATATATTGGTTGCATCGGGACGATCTTACAACACCTGTGTCGGAAATCATGGAAACGCTACACACATTGGTTCAAAAGGGCAAGGTGCGAGCGGTCGGTTGTTCCAATTGGAGCGTTCAACGCATCAAACAGGCAAATGATTTTGCATTAAAAAATAATTTGACACCATTTTGTGCAAGTCAAATTCAATGGAGTTTAGCTTGTTCTACGCCAGATGTACATAAAGACCCAACGATTGTTTGCATGAACGATGATGAATATCGGGGATATCTCGATTTAAATATGCCCATCATGGCATATTCTTCACAAGCAAAGGGCTTTTTTGCCAAGGCGGCAGCGCAAGGACTAGAGACAATCAATCAAAAAGCTTTTGCACGTTTTTGTACACCTGAAAACATCCAAAGACTTGAAAGAGTCAAGCAATACGCAAGTGAACAGCATTTGACACCAACGGCGGTTGCGTTAGGGTATATTTTGTGTAATAGGATTAGCGGTATGGCAATTGTGGGCTGTAAGTCAACAGAACAGCTTAAAGATACACTGACAGCGCAGGATGTTACGATGACCGAGGAAACTGTCAATTGGCTTCAAAATGGATAAAATTAGATTGGCTTTTTTTTGAAAAAGCAGCTGACACTCCATATGTTAGCTATCAATTGTAATTGCCTTCAAAATAGTTTTATTGATGCCAGTTATTTTCAAGGGTTTTCCCGAAGGGTTATCGGCAAAGGGTTTTATAGCAAAATAAGGTTTGGAGGAAGAGCAAACATATAAAAGTCGTTATCAAGTGACGTTAACGACGACGATGATCCATACTTTCTGTACATATTCGCTGTTGCGGGGCGTGGTGGGTGGCGCT
>JACMMQ010000045.1 GCA_014378955.1 Clostridia bacterium | reverse complement strand
TCAACTGCCAAAACAGCCGTTTGTCAATTATCGGTCGCACGCATGGTTGAAAACCGCAGCGTAGGTAATTGGAAAATGGTGTTTTTGTGGGATAATCAATAATTAAAGTTTTACTCAATTTTTTTCAAAAAATTGCAGGGTCAAGGGACGGAGTCCGTTGTTGTTTTCCGCAGAAAACGAAAGCCAAACACTTAAAGAGTATTTTTCTTTGTTGCTTTCTTTTTACGATAGAAAAAGAAAGTAAGGTTTTTTATACGATAGTCTTGACTACAGCATAAAAAATAAGCGTACCAGCAAATTAGCTTGTACGCTTTTCATATAAAAAATATTAATTTTTAATGTAATCATGTATGCATTGCGCCTAAACAAAGGGCAGGCTATGCCTGCCTATTTTTCAATTTCCTTTTCTACATCAATTTCAAGGCTTTTTAAAATTCTACTTTGTTTACGTTGTCCAAGCTTTCTAAATAACTTTAAGAGTGTTTCTTCCTTTTCGTCAATCGGCTTGATGTATTCATACGATGATGGCAAAGGTTCAGATACCTTGAGTGAGGTGCTAACAGTTTGTAGGTTTTGGTACTGCGTATTGCCTGTAAGCAACCAGTCACATGAAACATCGAAAAATCGTGCCAGGGAGATGAGCGTTTGCGCAGATGGTTCATATTTGCCGTTTTCATAACAGCTGATGCTGCCCTTTTTCATGCCGATATGACTTGCTAGCTGATCAACGGTAATATTTTGCTGATTGCGTAAAAATTTGATGCGTTTTCCTATACTATTCATACGAATGTCCTCTCAATCTAAATCATTTGGGTCGTGTCCCTGCCAAAACCTTGCTATCAGCCATGAAGAGTTTCGTCCTACGCATATTATATCATGGATTTAGTGATTTAGCAACAAGTCCAAGCGATTTTTGAATGAATATTTTATAAGATATGTTGCAATGTTGAGGCCTTCAATAAGTCAAAAAACGCTTTATAAATACTTTTTTACGTGAATAGAATGTGTAATCCTTTGGATATAATTGTGAACTTTATGCAAATACATTGCAATTACTTGCGTGCACTTACAAATACGTTTTCATCTTTTCAATATGCTTTTGCTGCAGGTCGATATATTGCTGTGCAAGCTGGACGACATTTTTATCGGCATCGGTGTAGTCGTGGATGGCTTTGGTCATGTCCTTGATTGCCATCGTGTGACCGTCCACCAGCATGCTTGCCAAATGGTCGGGGCTTTGATTGGTGAGTGTGTTCATTTGCGTTGAGGTCCAAAGCTGTACTTTTGTGAACATCCCAAGCGATGTTGGATTACCACCATATCGAATAAGCTCTTGGTTGGCGGTGGAAGCCATTTGACGGTGCTCGTCAGCGAGTACGTCTAGGTCGGTTTTTAAAATACTGTCCTTTGTCTTGTTTGCAAGGGTCGTGATGGCGTCGATACCCATCTGACTTCCCTCGTATATTTGCGTCAACAGTTGCACATTTTGATTCATAATTTTTACCCTCCATAAATTAAACTTTTATTAGAATTGTTTAGTTTTATATTGCGAAAAGATTCGCATTTTTATACCCTATATAAGAAAATAAATATTTTTTGCATGAATGAGACTGAAAGGGTAGACGAATGGCAATATTTATGCTATAATAATGCGGATTATATATTGGAGGGAGTTTCATTCATGCAAACGAAATTAGAACAAATTGAAAAAAATATTGTAAAATTAACAATTGAGGTTTCGACAGAAAAATTCGAAGAGGGCGTACAAAAATCTTACCTTAAGAATGCAAAGAAATATAATATACCAGGCTTTAGAAAAGGCAAGGCACCACGTAAAATGCTTGAAAGATATTACGGCGAAGGCATTTTTTACGAGGATGCTATCAACTTTGTATGCCCTGAAGCATATGATAATGCTGTGCAAGAAACAGGCATCGAACCAATTGACAGACCTGAAATTGACATAGATAACATCGGCGTTGGCGAAATTTTGATATTTACTGCCAAAGTGACTGTTAAGCCTGAGGTGGTTTTAGGCGATTATAAGGGTATAGAAGTGGAAAAAGTTGCGTATAATGTAACCGATGAACAGGTAAATGCAGAAATTAACAAAATGCTTGAAAAAAATAGCCGTATGGTAACCATTGAAGACCGTGCGATTTTAGATGGCGATATTGTGAACATGGACTTTGAAGGCTTTGTGGATGACGTTGCTTTCCCAGGTGGCAAGGGTGATGCATTTGACTTGACAATCGGTTCAGGACAATTTATCCCAGGCTTTGAAGAGCAATTGGTGGGCAAAAGCATTGGCGAAGACATAGACGTAAACGTTTCGTTTCCAACCGAATACCATGCTGAAGAATTAGCAGGTAAGCCAGCATTGTTTAAAGTAAAAATCAACAGCATTAAAGCAAAGGAATTGCCAGCAGTGGATGATGAATTTGCAAAGGATGTTAGTGAATTTGATACATTAGAAGCATTGAAGGCTGATATTTTGCAAAAACAAACAGAAATTGCACAAAAAAGAGAAAAAGACGAATTAGAAACAAGCATTATGGACAAAGCGGTTTCCAATGCGACTGTAGAAATCCCAGACGTTATGGTAGAAACACAAATTGACCAGTCCATCAGAGATTTTGAAATGCGCTTAAAGGGTCAAGGATTAGAGTTCGAACAATACATGCAATACAGCGGTATGGACATGGATGCGATGCGTGAGCAGTTTAAAGCGCAAGCGCAAAAGCAAGTGAAAAATACGTTGATCATTGAAAAGATTGCTAAAACAGAAAACATCGAAATCACTGAAGATGACATTGAAGCAGAATTTGCTAAAATTGCTGACATGTACAAGATGGAAGTAGACAAGGTCAAAGAAATGATGACAGGTCACTTAGATTCCTTGAAAGAGGATATTGCTTTTAGAAAAGCAATCGAGTACGTCGTAAGCCAAGCAGTGGTTAAATAGAGAACAAATCATACAAATGATAGATAATTTTGGAGGTGTTTTAAATGAGCTTAGTGCCAATGGTCATTGAACAAACCAACCGTGGGGAACGGTCGTATGATATTTATTCCAGACTTTTAAAGGAACGTATCATATTTTTAGGAGAAGAAGTAAACGATGTTACTGCTAGCTTAGTGGTTGCACAGCTTTTATTTTTAGAGGCTGAGGACCCAAGCAAGGACATCATGCTATACATCAACAGCCCGGGTGGCTCGGTCACTGCAGGGATGGCGATTTATGACACCATGCAATATATCAAGCCAGACGTATCAACCATTTGTATTGGTATGGCAGCAAGCATGGGTGCATTTTTACTTACAGCAGGCGCAAAGGGCAAGCGATCTGCGCTGCCAAACAGTGAGATTATGATTCATCAACCACTGGGCGGTGCTAGAGGGCAAGCGACCGATATTAAAATCCATGCCGAGCAAATTTTAAAGATTAAAGACCGTTTAAATCGTATTTTAAGTGAAAGAACCGGTCAACCGCTTTCGAAAATTGAAAACGATACAGAACGTGATTTTTTCATGTCTGCACAAGAGGCATGCGATTACGGCATTGTCGATCAAGTGATTGAAAAAAGATAAAGCATTATCATCTATATGGAATTGACCCCACAAAGAATTTCATGTGAAGTTTTTTGTTTGTGCTAGGGATATGAACTATCCTAGAGCAGAATGGAGGTAAAAATGGCTAAATTTGAAGATAAAAAGCAGCTGAAATGTTCTTTTTGTGGCAAAACACAAGAACAGGTTAGACGATTGATCGCGGGGCCTGGTGTGTACATTTGTGATGAATGCATTGAGCTGTGCAATGACATTATCGAACAGGAATTTGAAGATGCCAAAATGGGCATCGACTCAGACGACATTCCAAAACCAAAGGAAATCAAGGTTGCCTTAGACCAATACGTCATTGGACAAGAAATGGCAAAGAAAAATTTGTCCGTTGCGGTTTATAACCATTATAAGCGCAACCAGTCCGATGCACCAAGCAGTGACGTTGAAATTGCAAAAAGCAATATCTTGATGTTAGGACCTACAGGCTCAGGAAAAACGCTTTTGGCGCAAACCTTGGCACGCATTTTGAAGGTGCCGTTTGCGATTGCAGATGCTACGGCATTGACAGAGGCAGGGTATGTCGGTGAGGATGTTGAAAACATATTATTGAAGCTCATTCAAGCCGCTGATTACGACATTGAGCAGGCTGAACGTGGCATCATTTATATTGATGAAATTGATAAAATCACCCGTAAATCGGATAACCCATCCATCACACGGGATGTCAGTGGTGAAGGGGTACAGCAAGCGTTGCTCAAGATTTTAGAGGGCACGATAGCATCCGTTCCACCACAAGGGGGCAGAAAGCATCCACATCAAGAATTCATTCAAATCAACACCAATAATATTTTATTTATATGCGGTGGCGCATTTGACGGATTGGAAAAAATCATTCAAAACCGTATCGGTAAAAAGTCAATGGGCTTTGGTGCAGAAATCAATGCGGTCAAGGAAGTGAATACAGGCGAATATTTCAAGCACCTGTTGCCACAGGATTTGCTCAAATTCGGCTTAATCCCTGAATTTGTAGGGCGTTTGCCAGTTGTGGTATCACTTGATTCATTGACGAGAGATGCACTGATGCAGATATTGACCGAGCCTAAGAATGCCTTGATTAAGCAATATCAACGCTTGTTCGAGCTGGACAATGTATTGTTAGAAATGGATGAAGATGCTTTGGGCGCAGTAGCGGACAAGGCGATTTCGTACAACACAGGCGCAAGAGGGTTGCGTGCCATCATGGAAGACATCATGCTCGAGGTGATGTTTGACATTCCAAGTGATGAAACAATTGAAAAGTGTATCATTCACAAGGAAAGCGTCATTGATAAGGTGCACCCTGAATTAATTTATAACGAAAACCGTAAACCACTCAAAAAATCAACTGCAAAAAAAGATAAAACCAATAGCAAGTCCGTTTCATAATTTATTAAAACCAGTCGTTCATTGACTGGTTTTTTGCTTTTGACAATAGAACGAAGTGGGCGCTGCCCACGCCCGCCCCTTTTTGAAAAAAGGGGACAAAAACTTTAGTTAGGGTTTTTATAATAAAGTTTTAATCAATTTTTTTAAAAAAATTGCAGGTTCAAAGGACGGAGTCCTTTGTCGTCGTCCGCAGACGGCGAAATCCAAACACCCAAAGAGTATTTTTCTTTGTTACTTTCTTTTTGCGATAGAAAAAGAAAGTAAGGTTTTGCTTATATCCAAAGTCGATATTTCTTATAATATAAAAAATCGGGCAATTCACGAATTGCCCGCAGGTTAAACCATTCTAAATAGGATTTATACAACTTCTCTGTATAAATTTAACTAATTTTGGACACCATACTCATAATTCTAAAAAATAGAATTTGGATATTAATGGATTGGACAGGAATGGTGAGTAAGATGAAACGAATTTTATATGTACAAGTATTAATTGCAGTGTTCTTGGTAGGCTGGTTTTGCAATTTGATTTTTACGCAAGGCAGAAATGCGAAAAATATTAATTTGCCTACACAAAACCAAGTGCAGCAAGAAATTGAAATCACTAGACACGAAAAAGCCTTTTTGATTAAGTGGCATGAGGGTAAAATAGGCATTTTTGAAAACGATCAATTGGTAGACAGTGTGCCTGTCAACTTAGAAGTTTTGCGCAAGGATGCACGCTTGGAAATAGAAAAGGGCATCCGTGTTGACACGATGGAAGAGGTCACTTTTTTATTAGAGGAACTGACGAGTTAATACATTCATATAAAATAAAATTGCGTATTAAATCAAATTCGTATAAGACAGGCACGAAACCGAACTCTTTTTCATATACTTTTATAAAAAGAGTTCGGGAGGGGTTCTTGTGTGGTCTTATTTTCTCGGGTTTGGTTTTTTTTCTGCTTTTTGGGCGATCCCTGCATATATCACAAATTTCAATGCTTTTCCGCAACCGTTATGTGTGGAGGATGAAAGGCTTTATTTGATGCAATACAAGGAGGGCGACAGGGAGGCACGTGATATACTGATTGAGAGAAATCTACGGCTGGTTGCACACATTGCAAAAAAATATACAAGCACAGGGAAGGATGCAGATGATTTGATTTCCATTGGTACAATTGGGCTGATCAAATCCATCGAAACCTTTAACGCTGACAAAGGGGTTCGTCTAGCGACCTATGCTGCACGATGCATCGAAAATGAAGTGTTGATGATTTTACGGGCAGAGAAAAAGCAATTGAATGAAATATCACTACACGAGCCAATTGGGGTGGACAAAGAGGGCAACAGCGTAAGCCTGATGGATAAACTGAGCAACGAAGGCGAATCTGTTTTAGAAAAGGTAGAGGAAAAGATACAGCTCAAAAAGATATTCACAAAGATTAAGAATATTTTAAGAGGACGAGAAAAGGTCGTGGTTGAAATGCGCTATGGCTTGGTCAATGGCTGTGTGAAGACACAACGTGAAATTGCAGACCTGTTAGGCATTTCACGCTCTTACGTATCAAGGATAGAAAAAAAGGCAATCACAAAGCTCGGCAAAGAACTCAATGATGAGATGTAGACCAGGAAGAATTTAACAGCCAATGAATTAGCAATATTCTCACCTCCCGCATATGATAGTAATGTGTATATCATATGGTGGGAGGTTTTTATGTTGTTTCAGACAAGGTTATCAGATTATACAGTCACTCAAATAAAACAAGATCAAAGAAAAGAAATTATAGATTATGGCGTGAAGATGGTAGGAGCGCCACTAGAATGGCCAGAAACCATGGGGAAGGGTATCAAGGTAGGCATCATAGACACAGGGATTGATGCCAAGCATGAAGATTTGCGTGGATGCGTACGAGAAGCAATTAATTTTTCGTCCGATGACCGCAGGAATTATGATGATGATAATGGTCACGGCACCCACGAGGAGGAGACGGATACAACATTAAGCAATGAAATTTTTTCAGAAAATTGGAAATTATTATTGATTATTGATAGTAGTAGTTATATAATCTCATATAAGGCAGTCTTAATAAATAAAAAATAAAAAAATAAAGGAATAAACAAGTGGAACTAAATTTTAAACTTACAAAACCAATTACAGAAACGAAATATCTTTCAGAAACGAATTGTAGCCGATACAGACCTATTTTAAGATATTTCTATTATCAGTATGAGAAATTAGCGTATAGGATGCACAAAGAGGAGGTTTTTGAGGCGCTAAAAAAGCATCCTTTTTTTGAAGCCTACACCTTTGAGCAGTGCAAGCATGACTTGGATGCCTTGGTGGAATGGGGGAACCTTATTCCTGTTCAGGATACCTCAAGGGCGACGACCATCGATGAATTTAAAAACAAGCAATTTCGCTACCATCTATCTGAATATTCAGTCGAAATAGAGCGCTTGACCATACGTCTTGAGAATTTAGCGGTGGAGGGGGCCTCATTAGAGCCCTCTTTATTTGAAAAGCTTTTAGAGGGCATTTCAAAGATAAGAACAATCGGGCATGAGCCTTTGAATGTGATTGATGCTTGGTGGCGTAGCTTAAATGCTGATTTCAAAACACTTAACCAAGATTACCAGGATTATATGCGTAGCTTTTATAGCCTAAAAGCGGAAGAACGCATGAAAACAAAGGAATTTATCGCTTATAAGGATGCACTTATAAATTATTTGCGTAATTTTGTCAAGGGCTTACAAAGAAATGCACAATTGATTGAACGGGTGCTAAAGGATATTCCCCCTGAAACGGTTGCATCGGTTTTATCAAAGGTGATAGAATATGAAAAGTCCATTCCACGCTTGGATGCTTTGCCGGACGAGGCGGCGATTAAGGAAAATGTGGAAGGGCGTTGGCAGAGCATAAGAGGTTGGTTTTTAGGCGAAGGCAGTGCGTTTAGTGAGGTTTCTAGGGTTTTGGATTTAACCAATGAAATTATTCGCAAAATCACGAGATATGCCGCACAAATAGCCGAAAGTCGAAACAGCGCCGCCAATCGGAAGGAAGAATATAAGGCATTATGCAAGCTGTTTTTGTCATGCACCTCCATCGACGAGGCACATCAATTATCCGCCATGGTGTTTGGGATTTTTCACATGCGCCATTTAAAGGGGGATTTTGAACGTGCGACAGAAAGCATAGCGAGTAGTGTATATGAGGAAAATCCGCATGTGATCAGTATAAAACCGAGAATAAGAACCTATCGAGAGAAAATGTCGAGAAACTGCATTGAGGATAAGAAGGAAAAAAAGAATAGCTTACAACAGGCATATATGAAGGAATTGGAACAGGAACAGAAAATTATGAATGGTTTCTTAAAGGATAATACCTTGAAGGTGGCACAATTGCCTGTGATTGAGCGTCATGTTAGAATGATGATACTAAGATGGATTAGCAAGGCAATGGCAGCCTCTGACAAAAGTGCAAAAACAGAGGATGGAAGAGTATACAAGCTTTTGTGGGACGAAAAAAGCTATTGTACCCTGCAATGTACGGACGGGGATCTTACAATGCCTGCCTTTATCCTTGAATTTGAAGGTGAACAGCTATGAGAGAAATTGAAATTTTGCTTGATCGATTTTGGATTTCAAGAGGGCATGAAAAGGATTTGTATTATCAAATCAAGGACAAAGCCTCTGAAATGAAGGATTTTTTTGAGACAAAGCTAGGCTATAAGCTTATTATCAATCCAACCCTTATCAAATTAGAAAAGCTTCCTGGAAAAGCAGAGTCATGGATGGGCATCAAGCAGTTTGACAGGGTGCGTGACTATGTGTTTTTATGTCTGGTACTGGTGTTTTTAGAGGACAGAGAAAAGAACGAGCAGTTTGTGCTTTCGCAATTAACGGAGTTTATTCAATCACAGCAAATAGGCGAGGAAGCAGCGGATTGGACACTATATTCTCACAGAAAGTCGATTGTAAAGGTGTTGAGATTTGCCGAAGCATTGAAAATGATTTTTGTGAATGACGGTGACAATAATAGCTTTATGGACGGCATGAATAATGAGGTTTTATATGAAAGCACAGGACTTTCGAAATATTTCGTGCGAAATTTCATGGGGAATTTACTTCACTATCGCAACATTGAGGATATCGAAAACGGGGAATGGTTGGATTTGCAGCACGATAGGGGCGTTATTCGAAAGAATAGGGTATACAGAAGGCTTTTAATGTCGCCTGCGGTCTATTCGGAGGGTGGGGAGGATCAAGACTACCTCTACATTAAGAATTTTCGCAATATTATTGCAAAGGACATCGAGCGTGCAATTGACGGTCGATTGCATTTGCATAAAAATGGCGCGTTTGTGATTATCAATGCTGATAAAAGCTTTGAAAGTGTGTTTCCTGATACCAAAGCGATTTCAGACATCGTGCTTCAGCTCAATGGGGTCATTGTTTCTGCGGTGAAGAGTGGACAGCTTAAACGCCTGGCGGATGATGTCATCGTTTTGTCAAAGGCAGGACTTCAAAGCTTAATCGAGCAGTGCCGCGAGGATTTTGTGGCAGGCTGGAGCAAGGAATACCGTGAAATGCAATTGGACAAGCTGTTCGACGAAATCGTGTCTTATATGCAGGGGTTTTCAATGCTCACGATGAAAGGCTTGGAAATAAGAATTTTACCTATCGTCGGAAAAATTATAGGTACATATCCCACAGATTTCGAGTCGGAGGCGGTAAAAGAAAATGAATAATAATTGGACAATCAATAAAATAGGCTTGGTGAATTTTTGGCTGTACGACGAGGAAGAGTTTTATTTTTCAGAGGGAAGGCTTTTGCTTCGAGGCTCAAATGGCTCTGGAAAGTCTGTCACCATGCAAAGCTTTATTCCGCTTTTGCTAGACGGAAATAAAAGTGCCGATAGGCTTGACCCCTTTGGCTCTAGAGCAAGGAAGCTTGAAAATTATCTATTGGGAGAGGATAATCACCAAAAAGAGGAGAGTACAGGCTATTTATACATGGAATTTGTAAAGCCTGTCGGAAATGCCATTACCATTGGTATGGGACTTCGAGCGAGACGAAACAAGCCACTCGATTTTTGGGGCTTTGCGATTACAGATGGAAGAAAAATTGGTGAGGATTTTTTGCTGTACAAAAAACTGGATGAAAAAATACCACTCTCTAAAAATGAGCTTAAAAACAGGCTGGGTGAGGGTGGCGAGGTACACGATACGCAAAGGGAATACATGGCGATGGTCAATCGATATCTATTTGGATTTGAAACGATAGAGGACTATGACCAAATGATTAAGCTGTTAATTCAGCTAAGAACGCCTAAGCTTTCCAAGGATTTTAAGCCAACGGTCATTTATGAAATTATGAATAATTCGCTACAGCCCTTGTCGGACGAGGACTTAAGACCTATGTCAGAGGCAATAGAGAATATGGACACGATCAAGCTACAGCTTGAGCATTTGCAGGAGAGTAAGAAGGCGGCGGATGGGCTAAAGCGTGAATTTGACAGGTATAATCAATACATGCTGTTTCAAAAAGCAAAAGCATTGCTTTCGCATGCTGATAATGTGGAGACCATCCTGCAGGAGCAAAAGAGCCTAGAGGCAGATTCTTTGCGATATATAAGTGAATGCGACAGGCTGAATGCAAGGAGAGATGCCTTATGGCTAGACCTAGAGAGCATTGAGCATCAAAAGGATCAGATGAGCCATCATGAAAGCGTAGATGCACTCAAACAATGTATGGCGCTAGAAGAGGAAATTAAAAAATTCAATGATGATAAACGTAAAAAAGAGGAAACCTTAAACAGCAAGGAAAGAAAGCAACGTGAAATAGAGGTGAGTAAAAGGAATGCCGAGGACAATATTGCCATAACGGAAAAGAAGCTGGATGAGGGGCTTTTAGAGATGGGCGAGCTTGTAGAAGGTCTATGCTTTGATGACCATGAGTTCATGGTGCATGAATTAAAGCATAATTTTTCAGTGGGGTATGATTTTAGCCTATATCGTCAAGAGGTCGATCAGTATCGGTCGAGAATTGAGCAAGGCTTAAAGGCACTTGAGGATACAAAGCACAAAAGCATTGCTCACGAAGGGTGTATGCAGGAGCTGGATCGGGCAAAAAGGGAAAAGGAATATGCCCAGGTAGAGCAGGAAAAAGCGTTGGCACTGGTGGATTTATCGAGAGAGGAATGGGTAGAAAAGACATATACTTGGGAGAAAAGCAATGAGCATTTGAAGCTTGAGGCAACTAGGATGCATGCCCTTCAAAGGCACATCAATGCGTATGCGGAGTCCGTAGATTATCAAAATATCTTATCCGATGTGCGAGAGGTATATGATCATATAGACACGCACTTCACCGATCAGATGAATACAGTAAAGCTTGAAAAAGCTAAATTAGAGGAACAAAAAAGGGCGGCGGAAAAAGAGCTGTCCGAATGGCAAAAGCAAAAGGACCCCACACCACATAGAGCGGAAAAAACGATAAAAAGCAGAGAGCGTTTAGAGGCATTAGGCATTGCCTCCATTCCCTTTTACATGGCAGTTGACTATAAGGAGGGGGTTGACGAGGGGCTAAAGGGAATTTTAGAAGAGGCGCTTATTGATATGGGTCTTTTGGATGCCCTGATTATTCCTGCTGCCTATAAAAATCAGCTATCAAATGAGGATGCAGACGCTGGAGATAAATACCTTTTTGCGGAAAATAATGCTTTTGGGTACAGTCTATCGGAGTTTTTGCGTCCTGTAGCCTCTAAAAATACAGCAGTTTCACACCATGACATTCAAAGCGTTGTGGAGGGAATTCTCATCAACCAAAGCGGACAGGGCACAAGCATTCATGAGGATGGTCGCTATTCCATCGGCGTGATGTGCGGACAGACCACCCGAAGACATATTCCAAAGTTTTTAGGCATCCAATCAAGAATTCGCTATAGACAGGAAAATATCGAGCGATTACAGTCACTTATTGAAGAAATTAATGAAAATATTGAAGCAGAAGCAATGAAAATCGGAGCATTTGAGCGCATTAGAAAAAGCTTGGCGGAGGAATATCGAGCAATTCCTAATAATTCAGACCTACAAACCGCCATCGGCATAGCCACGCAAGCAGGATTACATTTAGAAAATAAGCAAGCAGAGGTACTTAAGTTCACAGAGCTAGAAAAATTAGCGTATCAAGCGCTTCGTTTATCAAAGGAGACGCTTTTAGAGGCAACCGCTAAAATGGCGCTTGCGTTAACGATTGAGGTGTATGAGCAGGCAGTTATAAGCATGCATAATTACCGAGATCAATTATCAGACATTCAAGCTTTTGCGGGAGAACTTGCGAACCTTATGCGTGAATTGATTGGCTTGGAGGCGCAGGCGGAGGAAATATCCGTTGATTTGGATGACATTCGTGTAGAGCTTCGAGACTTAGAACGCAATATAGAGCGTGATACACGTAAAGCAGCGGTATTTCAGGATATTTTGAACAAACCAGAAAGCAAGGAAATCGCCCTAAAGCTGAGAGAATACGAGAAACGTCTTAAAGAAATTCCACATGAATTAGAAGGACTTGCAGCGGATGAGAGAGAAAGTTCGACAAACCTCAAGCATGCGAAGCAAATTCTTTTTGGTATTGAAAATAAATTCATTACGGCGATAAAAATATATACCTATGCGGAAAAGACATTTTCAGAGGAATATGCCTTGGGATATTTATTTTCTATAGAGGATGCAAGCGCATTGGCGTTAGCCCGAATGGTGGTAAACGACCTTCGGGTAGAAGAAAAGTCGAAAAAAAGCGTGGAGGACTATGCCCTTGCCTTACAAGATAGGTTTAAGGACAGCCAACAGTATTTGACTGAATATCATCCCTCCCTGGAAACCCTTTTTGAGGGGGAAGGGGAAGGCTTTGAACAGGTTTTGCGTAAAAGATTGTCCATCGTTTCGAAAATCAATGGCAAGGAAAGCTCCTTTTATACCTTGGTCGAATATCTAGTGGATGAAATCGAGGAAAAGGAAGGGCTTTTGAAGGAAAGCGACCGACAAATTTTTGAGGAAATATTGGCGGACACCGTAGGCAAGAAAATCAGGGGAAGAATCACCAGCAGCCAAGAATGGGTGAAAAATATGAACCGCCTCATGGAAAGCATGAATACCTCAAGTGGTCTATCCTTCAGCCTACAGTGGAGAAGCAGAACAGCCGAGGTTGAGGGGCAATTAGACACCAAGGTGCTTGTGGACATTTTGCGGTCAGATTCGCAGCTTTTGAGTGAGGAGCAAATGAGCAGCTTGTCTATTCATTTTCGTTCAAAAATTCAGGAGACATTCAAGGCGAATGAGGAGGCTTTTGGGGTGCAGCATAGCTACCATACCATCATGAAGGAAGCACTGGACTATCGCAAATGGTTTGAATTTCAATTGAGCTACCTAAAAACGGGTGAGATAAAAAAGGAGCTTACAGACAACGCATTTTTCCGATTTAGCGGCGGAGAAAAGGCGATGGCAATGTATGTGCCACTGTTTGCCTCTGTTTATGCGAGGTATGAGGGGGCAAGGAAGGATTGCCCACGCATTATTTCACTAGATGAGGCGTTCGCTGGCGTGGACGAAACCAATATTCGGGACATGTTCCGATTGGTGGAGGATTTAAAGCTCAACTATATTATCAATTCGCAGGTGCTTTGGGGAGATTATGACACCATCCCATCGCTATCTATATGCGAGCTTTTACGCCCAAACAATGCTGATTTTGTCAGTGTGATGCGGTATAATTGGAATGGGAAGGTTAAAACATTGGTGGTGTAGCATGCTATTACAAACAGAGTGTGTACAGTATTTTAAGGGCAACAAAGCCTTTTGTCGCTTATTTGTAAAATTAAAAGAAAAATTTTCCTCACTTGGTCATGTTGGTGGCAATGTTATATTAAACAGCTTAACGCTCGAGGAAAAGGAAGCTATTGGCGGTTTATTGCGTAAAGATTTTAGCAAGCAAAAAAGTGCCTCTGTGAGCATGCTTTCTATTCAAAACGCATTAGACCATTCGAAATTTAGGGGGGTGTTGCTCCCCGATATTTTGAATGAATACTTCGAGCAAGCTATTGTGCCTAATAAAGACATCAAGCAAAGATATTTGCACAATAGAACGGCATATTTTGAACGAATTATTGAAAAATATAAGGGAACAAGTGCCTCTGAATGGCTTGCGGCTGTAATGAAGAGCAAATCAAATGCGTTCCCCATCATAATGGCACTCTATGAGCGTAATAGTGTGAGCGTCCTGCAAGCAGTTGAAAATGTGTGTCATGCAATCAATCATTTGCCCTCAATGAGGGGGAGTAAAAGGAGACTTCCAGTATTCGCCACTGAAATGACAAAAGACCCGCATGCCTTTGATGTGGTTAGCCCCTGTGGAAAGATTTTTTTGCATGCATTAACCTTTGCATTTAAAGTGGAATTTCCCAATAGTGCCGAAAAGCGAGCGACGCTTTACTATATGGGAGGCATTTTATTAGACGAGGTGTCAAGCTTTGTATTGTGTAAGGGGCTTCAAGCGTATACCAATAATGGGGTACATTTAGGCTGGGAAGGGTTCTATCATGCGAATGAAGCCATGATTGTGACACTGGCAAATATGGGGGCAGTCACAAGGGTAGCCAGCGCTCAACAAAAGATATTTGTCGTTGAAAATCCAGCCGTGTTCGCCGCCATTTTGGATAAAACAGAGGGACATGCCATTTCTCTTGTCTGCACGAACGGTCAACTCAAGATAGCCGCCCTGGTGCTATTGGATTTGTTGGTGCAGGGTGGAAGCGTGTTATACTATTCCGGAGATTTTGACCCAGAGGGCTTGCAAATTGCGAATAAACTAGCAAACCGATACAGGGAAAAATGTAAGCTGTGGCGGTTTTCTAAAGAAGATTATTTGTCAGCCATTTCCGAAAGGCCTTTGGACGATAAACGAATAAAAAAACTGGAAACTATAAGCCATGTAGAATTGCTTGAGGTTTCACAAGAGATAACAAAGCTGAAATTTGCCGGCTACCAAGAGGCTTTAATGAATGAATTGATTATGGACATACTGCATAATGGGGAAGGAGCGTATTAACCGCACTTGCTAGACCATCCAGATTCATATCTTGAGGCGTCGTGTACAGCTGGTTTTGCCGTTGGGATCTTAAAAGGCGTTCGCATATATAAGGTGACGAACGGAACGAGGGGGTCAAACCTTAGAGTGGCAAAAACAGTTGCTAATTTTAGCAGTACCGCAGGGGTCGTGAACACCGTTCGTTTTGAAGCGAATGGTTCTAATTTGACAGCCTATTACAGTACGACGGGCAATGCACTTCCAGCAAACGACATTCCGTGGACACAAATAGCCGTTGCAACGAATGCTTCCTTTACCGCTGGGACAATAGGGCTACAGGTGATGATCACCAATAGTAGAACCACTGTCGTCAACTTAACCAGCGTTTTTCGTAGGGGCAGGCCTTGTGTCTGCCCAATTGCACTAAATTCGGGCGGACATAAAGCCCGCCCCTACGGTAAATATGCAAGTAATTTCTCTAAGTTGACGACAGTGGTTAGCGTACACACAAATACCTCGGAACGCATGAATGCGTTCCCTACATTATAAGCATTATCGACGCTAGTATAAGCTGTTTATCCTGTATGGTTAATGGTTTTGTGGGGCGATCATTCATTTCGGTAAGATGCTTCCAATATCTTTTTTGCATGTGTGACATACGGCATTTATCATTGGAACGTTCATCAATCGCAATGGTGTCATAGAACAGCTTCCAAAGCGAGCGGTATTGGTTTTCTTGCTCGTCGGTTTCGGGAAGCTCAAAATCATTCACCTGCGTGATGATCAACTCTCTTGGCTTATAGAGCAAGGCGTCCCCGTGCGTTTTATCATAAATGATAAATGTTTCATTTTGATAGCGATCACAAAAATGTGGTGCCAACAGGGGCAGGACGAAATTTTTAGGCTCAATAATAGATAGCATCACTTGATTGTAAATAGAAAAGCGGACGAAGCCTTTGAATTGATGGCTTTCCCTCGTCAAGGCAGTGACTGCTTTTTGTAAATCGCTCACCGTATCATGGGTCAACATCGAAAGTGCATCTTTGCCATGCTGCATGCCCAACCTGATAAAATCCAAAATCAGCCGTTCCTTATGGGGATGACAGGTGTAAAATGCCATCTCGATGAAGTCATAAAAATCCTTCCTGGCTTTTTTCATAATGCCGATTCTCACACGATTTGCCTTGGTAGAATTACTATCAATGTTTTTGATTGTGTAAAGAGTCATTTGCATGGCATTTTCGGCTTGAATGTCTATGGGCAACTCTTTTTTTTCGTAACTCTCAAACACACAGCACAGTAACCCCTCAAATGAACCGTCATAAATATACATTATATCTGACCGCTCAAGCATTTGACGACATCCTCTCTGGTTATCTGGTCTTGAAATAAACTCATTTGCTCAGGGGTGGAAGGGAGTAGCTGTTGGCATTTTTCCGATATCAAGGTATTCAAAATATGGTTAGGGTTAAACTGCAAGCCCTGTGTTATTTTCCCCTCGCAGGTGATAAAATATTGAGCTCGTTTAAGCACCACCCCGATTTTTTTCAGGTCTGCAAAACCCAGCTTGGTAAGCCTTCGTGCGATTAGTATACGATTGACACTATTGACCCCGATGCCGGGTACACGCAACAATGTTTCTCGTGGTGCTTGATTGACTTCTACAGGAAATAATTCCATATGATTGAGCGCCCAGTTGCATTTGGGGTCAATATAGGGATTGAAATTAGCATGTTGTTCATCCAGTAGTTCATCGGCAGAAAACCCATAAAATCGAAGCAGCCAATCCGCTTGATACAATCTGTGTTCTCGCAAAAGTGGTGGTTTTGTCGTCAAAGAGGGGAGTAGGGGATTGCTCCCTATTGGAATATAGGCAGAGTAAAACACCCTGCGTAGCTGAAACTTTTTATATAAAGCGGCAGAAAGCTTCAAAATTTGGAAATCACTATCGTCAGTCGCCCCAACAATCACTTGGGTGCTTTGACCTGCAGGTGCAAAGCGTTCAACGTGACGATACTTTACTAAATCGGTCGAACGCTCTTGTATTTTCTCGGTTATAAGCGCCATCGGGCGGATAATGGAAGCTTTTGATTTATCAGGTGCTAAAAGCGCAAGGCTTTTTTCACTAGGAAGCTCAATATTCACACTCATGCGATCGACTAAAAACCCCAATTTTGTGAGCAATACATCGGAAGCCCCAGGGATGGCTTTTGCGTGGATGTACCCATTGAAGCCATACTCCGTACGCAATATTTTCAGCGTTTCAATCATTCGCTCACAGGTATAATCAGGGTTTTTAATGACACCAGAGCTTAAAAAAAGCCCCTCTATATAATTACGCTTATAAAAATTAATCGTCAGCTCCGCCAACTCACGGGGTGTAAAGGTAGCACGTTTGACATCGTTTGATACACGATTGATGCAATATTGGCAGTCATAGACACATGCGTTGCTCATGAGTACTTTAAGCAGTGATATACATCTACCGTCCGCTGAAAAGCTATGGCAAATACCGCAAGCAACTGCATTGCCAATTTGTCCTCCGCCTGCATTTCTATCCGAGCCACTGCTCGTGCATGCCACATCGTATTTGGCTGAATCGGCTAGGATTTGTAATTTTTCAAATATATCCATTTAGGTTTCTCCGTTTTTTGAACGTTTGTTCCATTATATATCAGAAACAAACGTTCTGTCAAGAGTAAATTCTTTTCCCTCTGTCATTCCGAGCGTATACAACGAGGAATCTCATACGCCGAGTTATAGCGCAGCAAAGATGAGATTCCTCACTACGTTCGGAATGACGAAGATGGGTGTGTTTTGAGGTGTCCCAATTTGTGTTGAAATTTTGCGTAAAAAAACAGATAGAACATAAAGTCCTATCTGTTTTTATTGGTGAACCATCCGCGGTTCGAACGCGGGACACCTTGATTAAAAGTCAAGTGCTCTACCGGCTGAGCTAATGGTCCGTATTGGCTGGGATGGCAGGACTCGAACCTACGAAATGCCAGAGTCAAAGTCTGGTGCCTTACCAACTTGGCTACATCCCAACGTGTGTTGTGGCTTTTGTAATGCTTGGCTTAAAATGGGGTAGATAGTCGGAATTGAACCGACGGCCTCTAGTGCCACAAACTAGCGCTCTAACCAACTGAGCTATACCTACCATAAATGGTGC
>JACMMQ010000044.1 GCA_014378955.1 Clostridia bacterium | reverse complement strand
GGTTGCAAGACTGCGTAAACGCCTTTTGAAAGTCTATATCGCCATGCCCTTCTGCATTGTGACACGCAAAGTCTCTGCCATCCACCGTGATTTTACCGGTGCATTTAAATGGATCGAATAGGTTCACGGTGTTATTTTCCAACGCCGTCGCCGCTACAACAATCTTAAAAATTGAACCGATGTTGTAAGGTTGAAATGCGCGATTGACCAGCTCGCTATGTGTACCCCCCATTGATTTGGAGGGCTGATTTTGACTAAACTGTGGACGGCTAGCGGTCGCTACAATGTCGCCATTGGTCACGTCTACCATCACAATTGCCCCTTTTGTAAGCTTGTCAGCCGATTGCTCTACAATTTGCTGTAAGCGATAGTCAAGCGTGAGCTTTACGCCGCCTAAGCGTGTATCGTCCGCACAATTTACAGCACGCACGCCAAAATCGCTAATCACCCGTTGCCCTGCATCGCCAATGTATCCAACGCCACGCCAGCGGTTATCGTGCAGCACCGCATCAAACGTCTTTTCTAGCCCTGCCACACCTGCACCATCTGAGCGTATATACCCAAGTGTGTGCCGTGCCACGCCATTTTCACTATACCGCTCTGGTACTGTAATTTGTGTAACATCCGTTGAATTTTCCTGCCACGTCTGCCCTGTAAGCATTGGCATGATGATGGGGGGTGTTTGCGTGAGTTTTACCGCTAATGCCTCTTGCGTTAAGCCCGTCGCTTGACACAGTGCTGTTTGTATATCTGCGGAAAGTGTTTTTGTGGTCACAACCAGCACCTGCGTTGTCGTCCGATTGGTCAGTGGAATCATACGGCGGTCGTAAAAGTTGCCACGCATGGGTGCTAAGCGAATTGCCATCGCACGCTGTGAGGTAGCTTGCTTGAGCAAGCCATTGCCTTCCACCAAGCTATAATAGCCCAATCGCCCCAACAAAAGGGCGGCGAGCAGCAATATCCCAGCAAATAAGGTATAGAACCGTCTTGTTTGCATTAAAAAACCACCTTTCATCAGGAAATATTTTCCCCAACCAAAAGGTGGAATATACAACTATGCCTTTTATTTTCTTTACAGCCCTTGCTTTCTTAAAATGGTATCCCGTGTCACCGCCATGTCCATCGGTATTTTTAATGTCATTTGCGGATGAGGGGCAACAGTGATGCTTTCACCCTCTGCATTTTGCATGGAGGTCACAACCATTTGAGCAACAGGTTGATCAGGTGATAGGATTTCTATTGTATCGCCCACAAAAAAGCGATTGCGTTGCTCAACAGTCGCAATGCCAGTGGTCGCATCGTAGTCCAATATTAGACCAATGATGTCATATTCTCTAATGTAGGAGGATGTGGTGTAAATTTGCTCGTTGCCTGTGGGCTTGCCAAAGTAAAAGCCTGTGGTGTAAGCACGGTGGCTGACCTTTTGCACTTCCTCTAAGCATTCTCGATCCACCGTGTATTGCTTTGGATTTGCCATGTACGCATCAATCGCCTTGCGATAGGCACGCACGACGGTTGCGACATAGTACGCACTTTTGACTCGCCCTTCAATTTTGAAGCTGGTAATGCCTGCTTGTATCAATGCAGGAATGTGCTCAATCATACACAAATCCTTTGCATTATAAATAAAAGTGCCCCGTTCATCCTCGTACACGGGCATATATTCGCCCGGTCGCTTTTCTTCCATCAAGTAGTATTTCCATCGGCAAGGGTGTGCACATTCCCCTTTGTTGGCATCTCGCCCTGTCATGTAATTGCTCAGCAAACACCGTCCGGAATATGAAATGCACATGGCACCATGTACAAAAGCTTCTATTTCCACTTGTTCGGGTAGCTTTTCACGGGTTAGTGCGATTTCGGTTAGCGATAGCTCACGAGCCACTACCACACGCTTTGCGCCCAAGGACGCCCACGCACACGCACTACGCCAGTTGGTGTTGTTCGCCTGTGTACTGATGTGGATGTCTAGCTGTGGAGCGAACTCCTTCACCATCATAAATACACCCAAATCCGCCACAATCACAGCGTCCACACCCATTGCCACCAGTGCTTGCAAAAATGCTGGCAATGCTGGCAAGTCGTCATTGTGCGGAATGATATTGACAGTAACGTACACCAACACACCACGGGCATGTGCAAATGCAACACCCTCAGCCATTTCGTCTTGGGTGAAATTGTCCGACGCCGTGCGTAAGCCAAAGCGCTCGCCGCCCAAGTACACAGCATCTGCACCATATAAACACGCCATTTTTAATTTTTCCAAATTGCCCGCCGGCGCTAATAATTCAGGTTTTTTCATGTCTTTTACCTCGCTAAGTTCTGTGGGCGCTGCCCACGCCCGCCCCTTTTTGAAAAAAGGGGACAAAAACTTTAATAGTGGGTTTTTATATAAAGTTTTAATCAATTTTTTTCAAAAAATTGCGGGGTCAAGGGGCGGAACCCCTTGTTGTCCTCCGCAGAGGACGAAATCCAAACACTCAAAGAGTATTTTTCTTTGTTACTTTCTTTTTACGATAGAAAAAGAAAGTAAGGTTTTGTTTGTATTTCTATTCTACCGCTTATATGAAATCGCAACCCCATCACCAATTGGAATAATACTCGTATCCAATGCAGGGTGGTTCATAATTTCAATCAAATATTTGCGTATGCGCTTGACGATGGTGATTTTACGTCGAATGACCAAATGGGGTGCTGCAATCATGCCCTTGTACAAAATGTTGTCCGATATAAGTACACCGCCTTGCTTGAGCAAACGTAAGCAATGCGGTAGAAATTCTAAATATTGTCCTTTTGCAGCGTCTAAGAAAATCAAATCAAATGTGCCTTGCACGGTGGGTAACCAAGCGACTGCATCCGCTTCAACGATTTGAATAATTGATTCCAGCCCAGCCTTTTGCACATTTTGACGTGCCAGTGCTGCCATTTTATCATACCGCTCCACGGTCACGAGTTTTTGCACATTTTGCGTGGCGGTCGCCATGACAATAGCAGAATAGCCAATCGCCGTCCCAATCTCTAAAATAGTGGTTGGGTTGACCATTTTGCAAAGCACTGTGAGCATTTGTGCGACCTCTGGCTGAACAATGGGCGCATAGGTGTCCTCATGCTGTGCAAATGCTTTCATTTCTTCTAATATGTCTGCCTGTTTAGGTAACAGGTTACGTATATAATCAATGATAAATGGCTGATTGATATGCTCTTCTATCATGTGTGTTCTCCGTTCAAGCTTACTCTTTTTCCGCTATTTTAACATTCTTCATATGTGCCTCATACGTTTTTGAAAACAGATGACTGCCATCCTTTTTTGCAACAAAAAATAAATCCTCCGACCGTTCTGGGTACAACGCCGCTTCAATAGATGCCAGCCCTGGCGATGCGATGGGACCTACTGGCAAGCCTGCATGCAAATACGTATTGTACGGGGATTTTATTTTGGTATCTGCAACCGATAAAATAGGCTTGCGCTCTCCTAAAATATATTGCACTGTTGCACATGATTGTAAATAGGGCGTTTTTTTACTCGCTAATCGATTTTTGAAAACTGCAGAAATGTGTGACCTTTCATTTCCAAGCTTGGCTTCACGTTCAATGATGGATGCCAATATAATCGTTTGATCAATGGTCATACCCTTTTCCTTTGCTCGATCACGTAGGCTCGGGGTGAGCATTTCATCAAAACGCTTGAGCATGGTGTGTATGATAATTTCTGGCTTTGTTTTGATTGGAAAATCATACGTATCTGGAAATAAATAGCCCTCTAAACGGATAGGGCGTTCTGGGATTGTTGATAAAAAGGCAAAATCATACGGCAATTTTGCAGCGTCTAAAAATTCCTTTTCGGTACAGCATTTTGCTTCTGCAAATTTTTTAGCAATCTGCTTTAATTCAAAGCCCTCTGGAATGGTTACACGCACGTCAAAAACGCTTGCCACTGGCGTGCTTAATGCCTTTGCCAATGCACGGTAGCCCATTGCTGGCTTGAGTGTGTGACTGCCTGATTGCACATCACCCTTAAGGGTGTTTAATTTCAAATACCAATGATAAAAGGTTGGAAACCGCAAAACACGCTTACTTACCAGTGTTTGCATAACCTCTTGTTGTGTGGCGTTGGGTGCAATTTCAATCTTTACAGTTGCTAAGCGAACATCAGAAACGCCCACTACATCCATCCAAATTGGATAAATGAGCATGGCGCATAAGACCAGTGCAAGCACACTAAAAATGATTTTATTGTTTACCACCCAAACCACCCCATTTAAGAAGAAATGTTTGTAAAACGGGCAATTCGTGAATTGCCCCTACGATATTCAATTAAAGCGATTATTGGAAATTTCGTGAATTCCCCTAAAAACTACTTGTAGGGGCGATTCACGAATCGCCCGAATGGTTTTATTATAACGTCTTCGCATTACCTACTCATTATTTACTACTCATTTTCGCTCTAAATTCTTTGCCCAATACAATTTTACGCAAACGAATATTTTCTGGCGTTACTTCAACCAATTCATCATCCGTAATAAATTCAAGCGATTGCTCTAAGCTCATCGGGCTGACGGGTGTAAGCTTTAATGCTTCATCCGACCCAGACGCACGCATGTTGGTGATTTGCTTTTTCTTGCACACATTGATGACCAAATCGCCACCACGTGCATTTTCGCCTACAATCATACCCTCATACAGCTTGGTTTGAGGCACAACGAACATTCTACCACGGTCTTGCGCATTGAACAGTCCATACGATGTTGCTTCCCCTGTTTCAAATGCCACAATCGATCCACGTGAACGCTCACTGATTTCACCTTTAAACGGCTCATAGCCAACCAATAAATGGTTTAAAATACCGTTGCCCTTGGTATCAGTCAAAAACTCCGAACGATAGCCAATCAAGCCACGTGATGGGATTTTAAATTCTAGGCGCATATAGCCTTGATTTGCAGAGGTCATGTTGCACATTTCCGCCTTACGCGTGCCCAGCTTTTCCATAACCGCACCCAAAAATTCCTCTGGCACGTCAATGATTAAAAGCTCGATAGGCTCGTGCATTTTACCATTTACTTCTTTAAAAATAACCTTTGGACGGGAAACCTGAAACTCATAATCTTGACGGCGCATGGTTTCAATCAAAATGGACAGATGTAATTCACCACGTCCTGAAACCTTGAATGAGTCTGCGCTTTCCGTTTCTTCAACACGCATGCTCACATTGGTTTGAATTTCCTTAAATAAGCGATCACGCAAATGCCGTGAGGTCACATATTTGCCTTCACGTCCTGCAAATGGACTATTGTTAACGATAAAATTCATCGAAATGGTTGGCTCATCAATTTCTACAAATGGTAATGGCTCTGCAAAACCTGGGTCACAAGCTGTTTCGCCAATATCAAGGTCTGCAATTCCAGCTACCG
>JACMMQ010000043.1 GCA_014378955.1 Clostridia bacterium | reverse complement strand
TAAAACATAACCAGCAGAGGGAGGCAAAACGCGAGTAAGCGTTTTGAAACACCGACCGACAGATGGTTATGATTTTAATCAAGATTCGTATAAGCCTGCGTCCTCCGCCGTGCAGAACGAAAAATATCCTCGAAAATTATTACAAACATTTCAAAGCAGAATTAGTATAAAACATTTCAAAAACGGTTAAAATATCCTCGAACATATCAATTTTTGAGGAGGATTTTAAATGAAAATTAAAGACGTCATGACCGATCAAGTAATTTTTGTCAACCCTGACACAAATGTTGAACAGGTCGCACAGCTCATGCAGAAATACAACGTGGGTTCCATACCGGTGTGTAACGCCGATGGCGTAATGGGTATCGTCACCGATCGTGACATTGTCATTCGCAATGTCGCACACGGCACCGACCCAAAAACGCTCAAGGCAAGTGATGTGATGTCCACGCAGGTAGTGACAGTATCCCCAAGCACAGACGTGCGAGCGGTTTCGAAAATCATGGCAGAAAAACAAGTCAGACGTTTACCCGTGGTAGACAACAACCGCATCGTTGGCATGGTTGCACTAGGCGACTTAGCAGACAGCAACGGCTTCTTCGACATGGAAGCGTCAGACGCACTCACGGAAATTTCAAAACCAAATAGAATATAAGTTAAAAACCAAGCGTTCGCTTGGTTTTTTTGCGTTGACAATTGTACTATTTTGCGATACGATGGTTATAATCATTGATAATGTGTGAGGAGAAATAACGATGGGTGAATTTGATATTAGATGGAAACAGCGTTTTCAAAATTTCGATAGAGCGTTCGTGCTTTTGCGTTCAGCCTTTGAAGAAAATGACATTGAAAAATTATCAATGCTCGAACAAGAAGGCGTTATTCAAAGGTTTGAATATACCTATGAATTAGCGTGGAAGACACTCAAGGATTATCTCCAAGACAATGGTAACACGATTTTACCCGAAGTCACAGCGAGAGCGGTTTTCAAGGAAGCGTTTAGTGCTGGCATTATAAAAGACGGTCAAGTGTTTATAGACATGATGCTTAGCCGTAATTTACTATCACACTGCTATGATTTTGCGAAGTTTAAAGAAATCATTCAATTAACAAAGGTACAATATTTGCCTGCGTTATCCAACTTACATGAATTTTTCATTGAAAGAGTGATGGCGTAATGGATACAGGGTTGAATGAAAATACGTTAAATCTAATGAACCAAGTATTTATGCGGTATAATGAAATTGAAAAGGTCTACATATTTGGCTCTAGAGCAAAAGGAAATTACAAGCCTAATTCTGACATAGACCTTGCTATTGCGGGGAATATTGATCGCTTACTTTCAGAAAAGATTGCCATGCAATTGGATGATTTGCCCCTTCCCTATAAATTTGATGTACAGGCATATGATCATATTAAAAACACTCAATTGAAAGCGCATATCGATCGCATTGGCGTGGTGATATACGATAAGTGAATGCATTCATTTTGAGTTTTTCACTCAAAGTAGCAAATTAAGATAAAAAATAGTTGCTAAATTGCGAAATTTATGGTAAACTATCTTCGGATAAAAAATACACACACGTCTCGATTTGTAGCGATGTGCCATTATCATGGTTTGCTTGCAAATGTGACAGGCGTGGCGGTATAAAACAATGAGGAGGAACAGTAAATGGGCGTTATATCAATGAAACAGTTATTGGAAGCAGGGGTACACTTTGGTCATCAGACTAGACGTTGGAATCCTAAAATGGCGGAGTATATCTTCACCGAAAGAAATGGTATCTACATCATTGACTTGCAAAAGACAGTGAAAAAGGTAGAGGAAGCGTATTATTTTGTACGTGATTTAGCAGCGGATGGGGCTGACATTTTATTTGTTGGTACCAAAAAGCAAGCAATGGATTCTATCAAGGAAGAAGCAGAACGTTCCAACATGTATTTTGTTAACGCAAGATGGTTGGGCGGTATGCTTACAAACTTTAAAACCATTAAAAAACGTATTGACCGCATGAAGCAATTGACCAAGATGGAAGAAGATGGCACATTTGAATTGCTTCCTAAGAAAGAAGTTATTAAGTTAGTCGCTGAGCGTGAAAAGCTTGATAAATACTTGGGCGGTATCAAAGATATGAAAAAATTACCTGGTGCATTGTTTATCGTTGACCCAAGAAAAGAAAAAATTGCGATTGCAGAAGCACGTAAATTAGGTATTCCAATTGTGGCGATTGTTGACACAAACTGTGATCCTGATGAAGTAGATTATGTAATCCCAGGCAATGATGATGCAATCCGTGCCGTTAAGCTAATCGCTTCTGTTGTTGCTGATGCAATTTTAGAAGGCAAGCAAGGCGAACAGAATGCAATCGATGCAGAAGTTGCCTTAGCATAGTATAAAATAAACCCATTGCCTAACCTTTTGATGTTTACATGAAGAGGTTGGGCTTTTGTCAGAAAAATTAAACTTTAGGAGGAATTTGGAAATGGCAGTTATAACAGCAAAAAGCGTAGCTGAATTGAGAGAAAGAACTGGCGCTGGCATGATGGACTGTAAAAAAGTCTTGGTTGAAGCGGATGGCGATATGGACAAAGCGATTGAATTATTGCGTGAAAAGGGCTTGGCGGCAGCAGCTAAAAAAGCAGGTCGTGTTGCTTCTGAAGGCATCGTAGAATCATACATCCACGGTGGCGGCCGTATTGGCGTATTGGTTGAAGTGAACTCTGAAACCGATTTCGTTGCTAGAAATGAAGAT
>JACMMQ010000042.1 GCA_014378955.1 Clostridia bacterium | reverse complement strand
CGTATTGCATGAAATCGTGCAAGCGGCACAGCTTGACCACACCACTGGCGTGCTAGAAATCGGCCCTGGCATCGGCGTTTTGACGCATGCCGTGGCGGAGCATGCTAAAAAAGTGGTTGCGATCGAACTAGACGCGCACCTCTTGCCTATTTTGGCACAAACGCTTGCACACTTTGACAACGTACATATCATACAAGGTGATGCACTCAAGGTAGACTTAGGTGCCATCATACAAGCACATTTTGCAGGACTTACGGTTAAGGTCACCGCAAATCTACCCTACTATATCACTACACCGATTGTAATGGCGCTATTAGAAAAGAAGTTGCCTATCAGTTCTATTGTCATCATGGTGCAAAAGGAAGTCGCACAGCGCATGGCAGCGTCGCCGGGGGGCAAGGAATATGGTGCGTTGAGCGTGGCGGTGCAATATTATACCAAGCCCACCATCATCACAACCGTTCCGCCTGAGAGCTTTATCCCTCAGCCAAAAATCGATTCCATGGTCATTCGCTTAGATGTTCTCCCCTCTCCTGCGGTGGACGTGGATGAAAAAAAGTTTTTTCGTGTGGTCAAGGCGGCATTTGGACAACGTCGTAAGACACTTTTAAATGCCCTTTCCAATACGGGTGGCTTCCAAATGAGCAAGCACGAAATGAAGGAAGTGTTCCGCTCTCTGTCGTTTTCGGAAAATATTCGAGGTGAAACACTGTCAATTGTGCAATTTGCCCAACTAACGGATGCAATTTTTTAATAATTATGAAAATTTTCTCACAAAAAAGAAGGATTTTTTGATTGTTGTGTGGAATATATAAATAAATGACGTTTTGCAAGTGTATGACGCAAAACTTGCAAAATAACATGCCATTCACTATCGACATCCCTATAATCTTATTTTAAAAATCTGAAAGGGGTAAAAAAAATGACAAAAAATCAACTAGTCATGACTTGGTTGGAAGAAATGATGGCTCTTACCAAGCCAGATAATGTGGTATGGATTGACGGCTCGGAGGCGCAATTAGAACTACTTCGCCAACAATCTATCGCAGACGGCGAAATATTAAAGCTCGATCAAGAAAAATTGCCGGGCTGTTACCTACACAACACCGCACACAATGACGTTGCACGTGTTGAGCATCGCACATTCATCTGCTCAAAGCACAAAAAGGATGCAGGTCCTACCAACAACTGGATGGCGCCAGCACAGGCTTATGAAAAAGTGGGCAAATTGTTTGACGGTGCAATGACAGGTCGCACCATGTATGTAATACCATTCATCATGGGTCCAGTCGGCTCCCCGTTTAGCAAGGTTGGGATTGAGCTATCTGACAGCATATACGTTGTACTGAACATGGCGATTATGACCCGTGTAGGTCAATGTGCAATTGACCAATTGGGCGACTCCTCTGACTTTGTGAAATGCTTACATGCACGCAAGGAAATTGACGAGGAAAACCGTTACATCATGCATTTTCCAGAAGACAACACCATTTGGAGTGTGAATTCTGGTTACGGCGGCAATGTTTTGCTTTCCAAAAAGTGCTTTGCGCTTAGAATAGCAAGCTTCCAAGGCAAAAATGAAGGCTGGTTGGCTGAGCATATGCTTATCCTCGGCTTAGAAAATCCACAGGGCGAGGTCAAATACATTGCCGCTGCGTTCCCAAGTGCATGTGGCAAAACCAACCTGGCGATGCTTATACCGCCTGAAATATTAAAGGGCTACAAGGTTTGGACCATTGGCGATGACATTGCATGGTTGCGTATCGGTGAGGACGGCAGATTGTGGGCGATTAACCCAGAAGCTGGTTTCTTTGGCGTAGCACCAGGCACAAGCACAAAAACCAATCCAAACGCATTGGCAACCGTACAATCCGATACCATTTTCACAAACGTTGTGTTGAAAGACGATAACACAGTTTGGTGGGAAGGCATGGACGGCGAAGTGCCTGCTCATGGCATCGACTGGAAGGGCAATGAATGGACACCTGCATCTGGCACACCAGGCGCACATCCAAACTCACGTTTCACAGCACCTGCAAAAAAATGTCCTTGTATCTCCCCTGAATGGGAAAATCCACAAGGCGTGCCAATCTCCGCACTTGTATTTGGTGGCAGACGTGCAAAAACAGCGCCACTAGTCTATCAGGCATATGATTGGGCACACGGCGTGTTCGTAGGCGCAACCATGGCTTCTGAAACAACCGCTGCAGCATCTGGCGCAGTGGGCGTCGTAAGACGTGACCCAATGGCAATGCTCCCATTCTGCGGTTACCACATGGGCGACTATTTCGCACATTGGTTAGAAATGGGCGAAAATATTCCAAACGCACCAAAAATATTCCACGTCAACTGGTTCCGTTTAGACCAAAACGGTAAATTCATGTGGCCTGGCTTTGGCGATAACATGCGTGTACTCAACTGGATCATCGACCGTTGCGACGGCAAAGCAGATGCACAAGAAACCGCTATCGGTTACTTGCCAAAGGCTGTGGACTTAAACATGGAAGGCTTAAACCTTCCTGCTGAAACAGTCGCTGAATTGTTAATCGTGGACAAAGCAGTTTGGACAGCTGAAGTCGCTAGCCAAAAGGAATTCTTTAAAACATTTGAAGGACATCTACCAGCGGAGATTTTAAAGCAGTTAGAGTCCTTGGAAGCTCGATTGGATAAATAATGAAGTAGCATTGATAAAAGCGTTCTAATTTGAGGGTTCAAATTAGAACGCTTTTATGATTGTCGAATAAGAGAAGTTTTCTTTAACAAGCGTGTTAATCAGGGCTTGTACATCATTAGACGAAATATTATTAATTTGAATATCGCCGATATAAGGGTACACTTGATATTCAAGTGTTGTTTCTTTTCTGTCAAATGTTTTAGGCTTCAATTCATTGAATTTTACATCATGCAACCATCTATGCATATATTGCT
>JACMMQ010000041.1 GCA_014378955.1 Clostridia bacterium | reverse complement strand
ATTTAGAAAATTATAATCAAACATCGAATACCCCCGATAATATTATTAATTTTAAGTTGTTAACGTTTGGGGAATCACATTTTCTGTAGGAAATGTGGACGGTGACTTTTACTTACGATTTCATCATCTTCTGCTACTATCCTCTCAATATGCCTATCGCTCGTTCTATTCCCCCAAAAGACAAAAAGGGAACGGCTTGTCCGCTCCCTTCATCATTTAACTTAAACCTCGTACAACGGATATTTCCCACACAACGCATCTACACGCTGTTTGATTTCCGCTTTCTTTTGCTCATGGTCGATAATAGTCATTTTAATGAGCTTTGCGATTTCTACCATATCTTCTTCTACCATCCCTCTTGCGGTGACAGCAGGGGTTCCAATTCTTACGCCACTTGTGACGAATGGGCTTTCTGGGTCGAATGGTATGGTATTTTTATTCACGGTGATGCCGTATTCATCTAATAATTTTTCTGTGACCTTGCCTGTTACGCCCATGTTGCGAAGGTCTAGCAGCATCAAGTGATTGTCTGTGCCGCCTGAGCATAAGGTAAATCCTTCTGCCATTAGTGCTAGTGACAGTGCCTTTGCATTTTTGATGATTTGCAATTGATACGCTTTAAATTCCTCGGACAATACCTCTTTGAACGATACTGCCTTTGCCGCAATGACGTGCATCAATGGTCCACCCTGCATGCCTGGGAACACTGCTTTGTCAATTGCTTTTTGGTACTCCGCTTTGCATAAAATCATACCGCCACGTGGTCCACGTAGGGTTTTATGGGTGGTCGTGGTAACAAAATCAGCGTACGGTACTGGATTTGGATGAAGCCCTGCTGCAATTAGTCCTGCAATGTGTGCAATGTCCACCATCAAGTAAGCGCCAACCTCTTTTGCGATGTCAGAGAACTTTTGAAAATCCAAGGTGCGTGGATATGCGCTTGCACCAGCGACAATCATTTTTGGTTTGTGTTCAATCGCCAATTGTCTCAATACATCATAATCTATGGTTTGTGTGGTTTCATTCACACCATATGGTACAATATTAAAATAAGCGCCTGAAATATTCACAGGGCTACCGTGCGTTAAATGACCGCCGTGCGAAAGGTTCATGCCCAAAATGGTATCGCCTGGCTTGAGCATTGCAAAATATACCGCTGTATTGGCATTTGCCCCTGAATGCGGTTGTACGTTGGCGTGGTCAGCGCCGAACATTTCCTTTGCACGTTCAATTGCAAGTGTTTCAACGATATCCACACATTCACAGCCACCATAATAGCGCTTGCCTGGATAACCCTCTGCATATTTATTGGTAAGCGGTGTGCCCATTGCATCCATGACCGCTTCACTGACAAAATTTTCCGAAGCAATTAGCTCAATTTTATTTCTTTGACGTGCAACCTCAAGTGCGATTGCCTCCGCAACTTGTGGATCAACTTTTTGTATGGCTTCCAAATGGTACATTGTCGACATCCTTTCAAAAAACAAATTAGTTTGCGTATTTATAAAAAATTGGATATAATAATTCATTATACCGATAAATTGATGAATTGACAAGCCCTATGCCAAAAAATGTCGAGGAAAAACGATGAAAAAACCAGAAAATAACGAGCAGATTTTAGCAATGATTGCTTTGAGTGGTCAAATATTGTTAGAAAGTGGCGCAGAAACCAACCGTGTCGAGGATACCTTGATGCGTATGTGCCACGCCTTTGGGCTGTTTGAAATACAAACCATCGCTACCCCTACTGGTCTATTTATGACCGCCAAGACCGATGATGGTATCCATCACAGCTTGATACGGCGCATACGCTCACAGGACATCCACCTCGACCGTGTTCACGCTGTCAATGACATTTCACGCAAGCTCGCACAAAAAAAGATGACCTTAGAACAGGCGGAGAAAAAGCTATTTCTCATTAAAAATACGCCGTTCTCCAAATATCGCATTGCCTTCGCCGCAGGCATTTCCTCTGGGTTTTTTTGTTTGCTCAATGGCGGTTCGCCAGCGGATGCGTTTGTTTGCGTTTTGCTTGGCACAAGCATTCATTTAGTATTTGGCGCGCTTGTCAAACGACAGGTTTCTTCTATATTAAGCATCTTTTTAGGGGGATTGCTCGCATCGTTTTTAAGCGTCGCTTTTGTTTATCTATTAAAATTTGGCGATACTGAAAAAATTATTACCGGGGCAATCATTCCGCTTTTACCTGGCTTAACCATTGTCAGTGCGGTGCGTGATACCATCCATGGCGATTTGTTGTCTGGCGCCGTGCGTATGTTTGAAGCAATTTTTGTCGCTGGTGCACTAGCAGCGTCTGTGGGTATCGTATTCAAAGCGTTCTATTTTTGGATAGGAGCGTGAAAAAATGTACTTCTTAGTCACCCAAATGATTTATGCGTTTTTTGCGTGTTTTTTTATTGCTTATTCCTTTCATACCCCTCGTAATGGCTTAGTGTTTGCAGGGCTTACTGGGATGTTAGGAACGCTCATTTATAACCTTATTTACTTAACTTATAAAACCGAAATCATCGCTATTTTTGTAGGCACGCTTGCCATTTGTGGCTGTGCAGAAGTGTTCGCACGCATAAGCAAGATGCCTATTATTATCTATTTAACCTCTGGTATTTTGCCACTTGTACCAGGGATTTTGTTATATCAAGCCATGTTGTTATTTGCACAGGACAAGCTACAAGAGGCAATGCAATTAGGCATTCGCTCTGCCTTTATAGCGGTTGCTATCGCTTTAGCGATTGCCCTGCCATCCGCTATATTTAAAATTATAAGGAGAGAGTACAGATGAATAAGCTCAAAAAAAGGATCAAGCAAATCCGCATCATTTTTGAACAATTGTATAGCACTGCAACGTGCTCACTGACGTATAAAACACCGCACGAGCTGCTGATTGCGACACAGCTTGCTGCACAATGT
>JACMMQ010000040.1 GCA_014378955.1 Clostridia bacterium | reverse complement strand
GCAGCTTATCAATTGCATCCTTAACCGTTTCAAGTGCCGTATCGAAACCAATCGCATATTCAGTACAAGTAATATCATTATCAATCGTTCCTGGAATACCCACAGCTGGCACGCCTAAACGGCATAATTCCTGTGCACCACGAAACGAACCGTCTCCACCAATAACCACCAAGCCGTCAATGCCAAAAATATTGATGACGTTCACTGCTTTTTCCATGCCCTCTTGCGTCATAAATTCCTTACAACGGGCTGTTTGAAGCATTGTGCCACCACGGTGCAAAATATCGGCAACGCTACGTGCATTCATTTCAAAAATATCGCCATTGATTAAGCCGTTGTAACCCTTGCGAACGCCCATCACCTTTAAGCCAAAATAAGTTGCTGAACGCACCACCGCACGTATCGCCGCATTCATCCCTGGTGCATCACCGCCACTGGTCAATACCCCAATTGTCTTAACCTCATTCATCTCAATGCCCCCTAAAAAGTACAATACTGTCTAAAAACCTGCTTCAATAATCAGCTCGTGTGCTTCTTGCACCTCTGATTCAGGTACTAACACCTCATAATAGTCATCATCCTGGTTTTTACCCTTGCCTACAGGACGAATTTTGACCAAAAGACCCTCTTTTTCAAGCGCCTCCTGGAGCGTCACTGCCATTTCCTTATTCTGTGCCATATAAACGACTGTCCACATGTGCAAACGCCTCTCTTTGTTTACTGTTCGCCGACTTCAATGGTGCCGTGCTTGCAATAAAGGGTGGCATTGCCACGCACCTTGATTGCTGAAGTATTTTCAGTGAACTGTGCAATATATACCTCGCCCTTATCGAGCTTTTCGGTATGGTGAAACTTCGTATCCTTGCCACGGGTGAGTCCAATAATATTGACGCCATTTTCTTTTGCCTTGATTACAACAAAGTCATCGCTTCTTACGCTATCTTCCATTCATAATCACCCCACTGTAATATTATCCGATTTTGGCTGAAAAATCAATACATTTCGTTCGAACCGCTCTATCTTCATGATTTCTCCTAAAAAAGCGCTGTCAACCTTCGACAATTTTTACATTTTGAATGCCTAAAAGTGCAAAAAGCTGTTCTAATAATGGCGTATCCTGCTTGACCCACAGCTTGCGATCTGCTAAATTGACGGCCTTGGTTTGTGCATCATACAAATAAACAGGCATACCGCCTTGGTGCTTTGATAAAATATCCATCACCTGTGCAAGTAATTCCTCGTCCTGTGTTGAAAGCTTTAAATATAGCTTTTTGGTGATTTGTGGCGCTGAAAAAGTGGATACATCCTCACAAATAATTTTGGGGTCTTCATCCTCCGAAAGCGAAAGCCTACCCTTCACCATCACAAGGTTATCCTCCTGCAACAAATTAGAATATTTCGTGAGCGTTTTCGGAAATACGATCACTTCGATGTTGCCTGTCAAATCCTCCAGCGTAATAAATGCCATCACCGCATCATTTTTGGTGGTTTTATTTTTACGATGGGCAATGATGCCCCCTAAATTGAGCCTTGTATTGTCTGCGACGGTTGGGATGCCACCCGCCCTTAAAAGCTCATGGTTTTCCCATATTTCGCCAATGCCAATTGACGATGACTTTTGCAATGCCTCTACATACTGGTCGAGTGGATGCCCTGAAATGTAAAGCCCAAGCATCTCTTTTTCCATCATTAGTAATTCCTTGTGCTGAAATTCTTCTAGCGCTGGGTAGGTGACGGACGAACTTGGCAATGCATCCGTTGCACCCATCGACTCGCCAAACAAAGACATTTGCCCTTCGACATTTTGCTTCTTTTGAGAAGCGATGCCGTCTAACAGCCCTTCAAATATATACATAAGCTGTGAGCGATATTTTGCAAAACAGTCAAATACACCTGCCTTGATCATGCTTTCAACCGCCCGCTTATTCATATCCTTATTGGACATGCGCTCACAAAAATCCTCAAAGCTTTTGAACTTGCCGTGCTTTTCACGTTCCTCCACCAGCAGGCGTACCATCTTCACACCTACGTTTTTAATGCCCACCAAGCCAAAGCGAATGGCTTGCTCCATGGGCGTAAAGCGATCGGTGCTTTCATTGACATCAGGCGGTAAAATGGCGATGCCCATTTTGCGGCATTCGGCAATATATTGTGGAATTTTATCCGAGCTGTTGAGCATAGCCGCCATAAATTCCGTTGGATAGTACGTTTTTAAATAAGCGGTGTGGTACGCAATGACCGCATAGGCGGCGGCATGTGACTTGTTAAAGGCGTACTTCGCAAAGTCCATCATCTCGTCAAAAATTTCCTTGCCTGCCGCTTCTGGTACGCCCCGTGCGATACAACCCTCTACCACCACTTCGCCCTTTTCATCCTTGATGCCGTACACAAAGTTTTTGGCTTCTCGCTCCATCACATCCGCCTTTTTCTTGGACATGGCACGGCGTACCATGTCTGCCCGACCGTATGAATAGCCAGCAAGCTCACGCACGATTTGCATCACTTGCTCTTGGTACACGATACAGCCGTACGTTACGTCCAATATTTTCGATAATTTTTCATGTAAAAAGGTGATTTTTTCAGGATGGTTTTTATTTTCAACATAGCGCGGAATGGAATCCATCGGGCCTGGACGATAAAGAGAAATGCCTGCAATGATGTCCTCAATTGTGCGTGGCTTTAAATCCCGCATAAACTGTTTCATTCCAGCACTTTCAAGCTGGAACACCCCTTCAGTATTCCCCTGACAGAGCAAATCATACACCGCACTGTGTTCAAAGCCCTCCGCATCCAAATCCACCGTGATGTTTTTATATTTTTTAATAAACGCTAAGGTATCACGAATAACCGTGAGCGTACGCAAGCCCAAAAAGTC
>JACMMQ010000039.1 GCA_014378955.1 Clostridia bacterium | reverse complement strand
GTGGTTCAACCGAAACAACAAACGCACTGTTGGCATTATCTCGATTGCGTGCATATTCGCTCATGCCATTGGTCACAATCGTCCCTTGCTCGGAGGCAGAAGCCACCACGATGCCCCCAGGACACATACAAAAGGAATAGGCGGTTCGCCCGCCAATTTTATGAAAAAGCTGATATTCAGCAGCGCCAAGCTTTGGGATGCTTGCCTCAATGCCGTACTGTGCTTGATTAATATGTGCTTGAGGATGTTCAATGCGTACCCCAATCGAAAAAGGCTTTTGCTCAAATGGTACGCCATTTAAAAGCAACGCTTCAAACGTGTCTCTCGCACTATGACCAATCGCCAAAACAACCACATCCGTGGCAATTTCATCGTGATTGTTTAGGATAATGCCTTTTATTTTGCCATTCGATATTTTGAGCGAGGTGAGCTTGGTGTTAAAGTGAAATTCGCCGCCCAATTGCTCAATTTGCTTGCGCATATTCACGACAACAGTCTTCAGAACATCCGAGCCAATGTGTGGCTTCGCCTTGTATAGAATGTCTGCATGCGCACCACAAGCGTGAAAAGCATTGAGCACCGTTTCGCATCTGCGATCATGAATTCTAGTCGTGAGCTTGCCATCTGAAAAAGTACCTGCACCACCCTCACCAAATTGCACATTGGTCTCGCTATCCAAACCACCATTCTTCCAGTAGGCGGCAACGATGCGACTGCGATTTTCAACATTTGCACCCCGTTCAATGATAATGGGACGATAACCATGCTGTGCCAAGATTAACCCTGCGAACATACCAGCAGGGCCACTACCAACCACCACAGGTCTGGTTTTTAAAGGCAAATTTCCAGGCAATAATGCCTCTGGTTTTTCATCCGCTATCAAGCGAATATCTTGGTCAACAGGGATTGTATGATTGCCATCCAGTGTCGCCGACACGTTATAAATCATGGTGATTTTATGCTTTCTTCGTGCATCCACCGATTGTTTAATGATTTTAAAATCCTGTAAAGCATGTACATCCACATTAAGCTTTATTGCTGTCGCACTTTTTAATGCGACAACATCATCGTCAAGCGAAAGCCTTATATTGTTGATTATTAATTTAGTCAATGTATTTCCTCCAATTTTATTACAATAGTATAATTATATACACGATTAATGATGCTGTCAATTGTATATATTATAATATGTTGGTATTCGCACATAGACAAACATTTCATTTTATTATATAATATAATGGACAAGTTATACGATATAGGCTTGCAAATAAGAAAGAGGTGGCGTGTGAAAAATACTCAACATGATATAAAAGGAAACACATACAAAATAGATGGGGAAATTGCTTATTTGAATTTGTTAAAAAAAGATGGTACGACCATTCAGGCAAAGATTGACGCAAAAGATGTAAATACCGTATTGGAAAAGGGTACTTGGTTTGCACGGTGGCATAAAGATTATAACAACTTCTTGGTGCAAACGATTAGCGAACGATACGAAGGCGGCAAAAAGTATAATGAGAAAATAACGCTGCAATCTTTTTTATTAGAGGTGCATACAAAAGCGCCCGTTCGCCATTTGAACGGTGATACGCTTGATAACAGAAGGTGTAATTTGGAAGTTTATACGCAAAATATCAAAAATGACTTTTATGAATTGGATGCACAAACAATAGCCATCATTTTAAGAGACAAATATGGCAAGGAAAACGGCAAAGCGCTTGTTGACAAGGAAGATTTTGACAAGGTGATGACATTACAATCTTGTTGGGTAAGTCATAAAATAAACATGCAGCCGTTTGCGGTCGCTAACACCCCGCAAGGAAGGATTTTTTTAAATCGTATCATCATGCAAACACCAGAAAATGCGTATATACATGCCATCAATTTAAACACGTTGGATAACAGAAAAGCCAATTTAGAAAACATTGTGCTCCAAGAAGAGGATATTGAGGACATCACGAAATAAAAGCATACAAAACTGTTGGACACTTATGCAGGTGTCCAACAGTTTTTTTGTAGGGGATGGGTTTCCCATCCCAATACACACCTACGGTCTTATAAACTCCTGCACCCAACTATTGGATCTGGCATCAAACCCTACACCAAGTTGTGTGTAGCTTGAATTTAAAATATTTGCTCGATGTCCTGCACTATTCATCCATGCATTCATAACCTCTGCTGGTGTCCTTTGTCCTTTTGCGATATTTTCGCCAGCTGAACTATACGAGATACCAAAGCTTTTCATCATTTGAAACGGAGAACCATACGTCGGAGAGGTATGAGAGAAATAGTTCTTATCAGTCATTTCAGTTGCTTTGGTTTGTGCCATACGTTGTAGCTCCCAATTGGTTGCGAGTGCTTTTAGACCTTGGTTAGCTCTTTGGACATTTACCAGCCTGAGCACCTCGGCCGCATTGGTTTGTGCTTGCTGATTTTTTTCTGGGATAGTAATTTTTTGATTTGGATAAATAAGCTTAGGGTTTGCTATTTGGGGATTGGCTTTTATGAGCTCACTCAACCCAGTTTGCGTTTTCACAGCAATCTTCCAAAGTGAATCACCTCGTACAACAGTATAAGTTGAAGCAAAAACGGATATTGGCATAAGTAATGTGCCAACCATTAACAATGCAATAAATAATTTTTTCATTGCGTTCACCTCCACAACTTTATTATGACCGTATGTAAATCACTCAACTCATGTAATGAAAACCATATAACCCTTCTGCATCCAATCTATAAATTATAACGACTAATTTCATACCATTGCACATACATTTATACTAATTACAATTTAAAATCTTTATATGTTGTGTTTTTTGAGGTGCGATAGGTTGCGTATGCAACCGTACCAAGATTTTGTGAAACCAATTGAGAGGGGCATCACACCTCAAAAAACGTTTACAACATTTTAAATTGGAATTAGTATGAAAATACACATATTGGAGGGCTTTTGGGATGGATCAAACGCTTATAAATAACCGTATTTTAAAAATTGCGGGCTATATTTCGTTTTTTGCTTTGCCGCTGTTTGGCATCTTTTTGCTACAGTATGCGGTGGAGGGTAGCATTGTACATAGCTTATCTATCTTTACACATCACCCTGTGCCATTTATTTATACGCTGATCTTCATATATGCCGCCTATGGCTTGCTTTGGACAAGCACCAACCGCATGCATGTGACCGCATTTGTTTTTTCAGTTATTTTCATATTATTCGCCTTGGTTAGTGGTGCAAAAAGGGAAATATTGAGCATGCCGTTACTGCCTTGGGACTTTGCAATGGGTTCTGGCATAGCGGGGCTAATTAGCTTTGACCAAATCTTACATATGAAAATATTTTCAAACTTTTTATTGCTATTCATCATCGGCTTGTTCGTTGCGATATCGGGACTGTTGTTTATTTGTTTACGAGATTTGCGCATAGAAAAAAAGCCACGCATTTTGTGCCTCATTGGTTGTTTACTACTATTTATGGGTGCAATAGAGGCGGCACCGACTGCTAAGGTGGAGCAATCGCCAAGTGCGTGCTATAGCAACAACGGGTTTTTAATGGGTTTTGTGATGAATGCCAAGATGATGCGCACGCTCAATGACGACACCCCTGCTTATGCGGAGCAAATCAAGAAGGGGCTTGAAAATTTTCCTGCCATCCCAGCCACAACAGATAAAAAGCCCAACGTCATTTTTGTGATGAGTGAGGCATTTTGGGATCCGACCTTGTTGCCAAGCATCAAGTTCTCTGAAGACCCCATCCCAAATTTTCGTGCATTATCCAAAGCGTACACCAGTGGCATGATGGTTTCACCCACCTATGGTGGCGTAACCAGTAACATAGAGTTTGAAGTCATGACTGGACTGTCTCTCAAATATTTACCCTATCAGGTCAATGCCTATGTGACCAATATCAAAAAGCCGTTGCCAGCGTTGCCAACCTATTTTAAAAAGCTGGGGTATCAATCGATTGGCGTGCATCCGTATGATAAAACCTTTTTTAACCGTGAAAAAATATACCCGATGTTGGGGTTTGACAAATATGTGACACGGGATGATATGCCAGATGCGGTTTACAAGGGTGCATACATATCAGACCACTCTTTTGCAAAGCAAATTATTACAGAATATGAAAAGGCACAAAAGCCCATTTTTATGTATAACATTTCAATGCAAAACCATTGGGATTATTTGAAAGAAAATTATTATCCCAACTATGATGTTTCTATTAATGTATGGAACAAGCTGGATGAATTAGAACAAATAGCACTTAAAAATTACACACAAGGGATACATGATGCAGACAAAAGCTTGAAAATGTTAACGGATTATTTTCAAAATGTAAAAGAGCCTACCGCTATTATCTTCTTTGGTGACCATTTGCCTGCAATCACGGAGCAACTATCGGTGTATAAAAAGCTAGGCTTTAGCAATGCACAAATTTCGGATAGTGAGCTTTATAAGGGCAAGAAGATGGCGGATGAACAGTCCTTGGTGCAAAGCAAAAACCTCTTCATGACACCGTTCGTCATTTGGACAAATTACGAAACGCCGCATACAAGTGGTGATGTAATGAGCGCTAATTATTTTGGGGCTTATGTACTTTCAAGCTTAGGTCTAGAAATTCCGCCATTTTATAACTTTTTGCTTGATTATAAAAAAAAGCTCCCTGTTAACAGACATTACTTATCCGTTGATGCACAGGGCAAGGCTACTGCAAAAACGCCAAATGAATATTTGCGTGATGACGCCCTCTATCAAATCATTCAAAAGGATGTATTATTTAACAACCAAGAATTTTCGAGCACATTTTTACCGAAATAATAGGTTCAAGGGGATTCCTCACATGGCTTTGCATGACATAGGGCTTCCGATGTCTTGGCTTGGCGTGAGGGGTTCTGTTTTTTTGAGTAGGGGCGACCAGGTTGAGGGCAGATAAATCCTGCCCCTACAGCTACGCATTGCATTGTGAATGAGAAAGGAGGTGTGGAAATGGCGGAGCTTATCGGGATTGTTGAAGATGTTATTTATGCAAACGAGCAAAATGGGTATACCGTTTGCGAGATTTGTGCTGAGGACAATTCGTCCGCTATTGCAGTGGGCATTATGCCACTGATCACCCCAGGTGAAAGTGTGCATTTGCGTGGGCAATGGGTTCAGCATCAGGAATATGGCGAGCAATTCAAGGTTGAAAGCCTTGAAAAAGCCATGCCGTGTACACTTGAAATGATTGAAAAATACCTTTCCTCAGGCATTATCAAGGGCATTCGTGCAAGCTCTGCCAAAAAGATTGTGGCGCATTTTGGTGAAAAAGCCATTGAAATATTGGAAACACAGCCACAACGCTTGTCCGAAATCAAGGGCATCAGCAAGAAAAAGGCGGCTGAAATTGGCGAAGCCTTTATGGCACAGCACGAAATGCGTAAGGTCATCATGTTTTTACAGCAATATGGTGTAACTACAAACTTTTCAATGAAGATTTTTAAGCATTTTGGACAGGATGCGATTGACAAGATTAAGCAAAACCCCTATGTCCTAGCAGATGAAATAGAGGGCATTGGTTTTCGCACAGCGGACAAAATTGCATTTAATATGGGCATGAATCCACACGCCGCAGACCGTGTAAAATCGGCGGTGAAATATGTGCTGGAGCAACAGCTAAGTGCAGGACATTCGTATTTGCCCAAGCCGTTATTGATCGGAAAATTAATGGATTTGATTGGCATTGTGGAGCAAGAAGCGGACAACGCCATCACCGATCTTTGGATTTCAAAGAAAATTATGCTTGAAACAAAAGGCGAAGAACAGCGGGTGTATTTGCCAGCCTTTTATCAAGCGGAATTATCCGTTGCACGCCGTTTGTTGCGCTTGTCCATGCACGAACCGTCCTTTCAATGGGTGGCAGAGGGTTCGGACATTGATTTGGTTGAGCAAGAAACAGGCATTACATTGGCAGACAAACAGCGTGAAGCGGTAACCGATGCACTACAACATGGCGTGGTGGTCATTACAGGCGGACCAGGGACGGGTAAAACCACTATTATTAACACCATCATTCGCATTTTTGAGAAAAAAGGCTTGGAAATTGCCCTTACAGCACCCACAGGACGTGCCGCAAAGCGTATGACTGAAATGACAGGGCAAGAAGCGAAAACAGCGCACCGCTTGCTTGAAATGGGGTACAGTGGCGAGTCACACACGATGGTTTTTGGCAAGGATGAAAACATGCCACTTGAATATGATGCCATCATCGTAGACGAGATGTCGATGGTGGACATCCTTTTGATGAATGCACTGCTCAAGGCAATCGTACCAGGCACACGCCTCATTTTGGTGGGCGATGCTGACCAATTGCCATCGGTAGGTGCTGGCAATGTGCTAAAAGATATATTAAAAAGCAAGATGATTCGCATGGTGCGTTTAACTGAAATATTTAGGCAGGCACAAGAAAGCATGATTATTGTAAATGCGCATAAAATAAACCGAGGCGAAATGCCCATTCTAAACGCAAAGCAAAAGGACTTTTTCTTTATGCCACGTGAATCACAAAATGATGTGGTGGATACAATCCTATCGCTATTAAAAGACCGTTTGCCAAAATTTTTAGACAACGCCTCTACGCACAGCATTCAAGTGCTGACACCGGTGCGGAAATCC
>JACMMQ010000006.1 GCA_014378955.1 Clostridia bacterium | reverse complement strand
TGCGGATTCTATAAAGCCACATGTATTGACTAACAAAATATCAGCGAGTGATACATCTTGTGTCAAAGCATAACCTTCTTGCGTTAATAGCCCAAGCATCGTTTCAGTATCCACGAGGTTTTTTGAACAACCTAGCGAAATGGTACCGATTAAAAATTTCAAAAAATCACCTTCTATATTTTTATTTATTTGGGGTATGATATGCATATACCCTTGCAATGAAAATTCAAAAAAAGCATGTGAGGGGAAATATTGCTCGTTTTTGTTTTTTATTTCTCTTATTATACCAATGATTGATTGTAATATCAAGGAAACACTGGAAAAATGTTCGAGGTTTAAAAAACATAAGGGTGGGCAATCTATGAGTGGAGGTGATAATCATGGCAAACTCAAGAAACAGAAATCTTGTACCTGAAGCCGCTGGCGCATTGGACAGATTTAAGTTAGAAGCAGCTTCTGAAGTGGGTGTTAACTTAAAGCAAGGTTACAATGGCGACTTGACTGCTAAGCAAGCAGGCTCCATCGGTGGTCAAATGGTAAAGAAAATGATACAGCAAGTTGAAAACAGCATGATCGGTAAATAACTTAATGAACAAAGTTTCACTTTGGTTTTAATCGTATAAAAAAGCACGCTTGACTTTATTTCATAATAAAGTTAAGCGTGTTTTGTTACATTTTTAGCTTTACATATGCAGGATAAGTTGATAATATAAGTAAGGCAAAAAAATTATAATTTTTTAATAACATTTAAAAAGGGGGTTTTTATATGACACCAATTGATTTTCCAGGGTTAGCCTTACATTTTCAAATAGAACGAGTTGCCTTTTCTGTCCTTGGACTTGATGTTTATTGGTATGGACTGATTATTGGTATTGGATTTTTTATTGCATTGATGATTGCTTTTGATGAGGCAAAGCGTGTGGAACTTTCAACGGACGATTTGACCGATGTTATTTTATGGGCGACACCTGTCTCAATTGTATGCGCACGCCTTTATTATGTTGTTTTTCAATGGGATTTATATCGCAATGATTTGTGGCAAATTTTTGCGATACGTGATGGGGGTATCGCAATTTATGGTGCTGTGATTGGTGCATTCGTTACTTCTTTTTTGGTTGCACGTCATAAAAAGCTACCTATTTTGCGTATTTTCGACATTGGCGGTTTGGCGTTTTTGCTTGCACAGGCAATAGGGCGATGGGGGAATTTTGTTAACCAAGAGGCATATGGCGGTACTACATCCTTGCCATGGCGTATGCAGCTTACCATGAAGGACGGTTCGCTCCAAGCGGTTCATCCGACCTTTTTTTATGAATCTATATGGAACTTCTTTGGTTTTTTAATGTTATGGGCGCTTAGGCGCTGGGCGTTTAAACCAACTGAACAAAAGCAAGGTACATTTAAAAAAGGGTTGCAACACGATGGCGGAACATTTTTTCTGTATGTCATTTGGTACGGTTTAGGCAGAGCTTGGATAGAGGGCTTACGACAGGATAGCTTATATTTAGGCAGCCTTCGCATTTCACAGCTGTTAGCATTGTTTTCTGTCGCTTTTTCAGCAATATTTTTATTGCATTTATGTAAAATGTCAAAAATTGGCAAAAAATAGATTGACAGAAATGCGAATTTTAGGTAAAATCTATGTATGGGGTCTTGGCCCTTAGAGGAGGGCATATATGATTATGGAGGAAATCCGTAAAATGCGCAATATTCTTAATCAATTGATTGAGGAAAATGCATCTTACGAAAAGACGCTGGAGGTGAGCGTTGCACTAGACAAATTAATCGCAACTTATTACGAACAATTAAAGCATAAGGAAAATGAAACAGAGAATAAAAGTAAATAGATATGCGAAGGGTATAATGCCCTTCGCTTTTTTTGTACTTGTTTTTTACACAAATCATACTAATTCTGATTGTAATGACAGAACAATGACTCGTAAGTCATCGAAAAGAAACCTGTTTGTAATTTTTTCTTAATATTTTCTAAAAAACCCTTGATTTTATTGCCGAAAAGGATTATCATATAGATAAATGTGGTACAAAATACCATAGAGTGGTAAAAAGTGGTAAACGAATGCTTGCAATAGTCGATTTTGACAAAATGCAGGCGATTTTATACAGCTACAGTTTGAAATCGACACAATAATGGACGTTTTATGTTGGCTTGAGGAGGTGGTAAGTCGTGTTTATGGGCGAATATTCGCATACCATTGATGCCAAGGGCAGAATGAGTGTGCCATCGAAGATGCGTGAAGCATTGGGTGAAAAATATGTTGTGAGCAAGGGGTTAGATGGTTGCTTGTACATATTCTCAGAAACAGAGTGGGAGAAATTCGCTGAAAAACTATCGACTTTACCATGGACACTGAAGGATAGTAGAACGTTCAAAAGATACTTTTTTTCAGGGGCTACAGAATGTGAAGCAGACAAACAGGGTAGAATATCGTTGCCTAATGTTTTACGTGACCATGCTGGTTTGCAAAAAGAAGTGGTTGTCATCGGCGTAGATGACCGTGCAGAAATTTGGAGCCGTGACAATTGGGAAGCATATAACAACGGCACTATTCAGATGGATGAAATATCTGAAAAAATGGCTGAATTGGGGATATTATAATGGATTTTCACCATGTTTCAGTATTGCAGCAGCAAACGGTAGATGCACTCATGGTGCGTAAAAATGGCATTTATGTAGACGGTACAATGGGCGGTGCAGGACATACCGCAATGATTTGTGAGAAAATGGGACAAGCGGCTACAATCATTGGCATAGACCAGGATATCAATGCAATCAATGCTTCACAAAAGAGATTGGTCAATTATCAGTCGCAGTGTAAATTGGTGCACGATAATTTTAAAAATATTACGAATATTTTAGAGAAACTGGCAATTGCACAAATTGATGGTGCCATATTGGACTTAGGCGTTTCCTCGCACCAGCTCGATGAGGTGGA
>JACMMQ010000038.1 GCA_014378955.1 Clostridia bacterium | reverse complement strand
GTAAAAATGGTGAATGAACTCAATAAGCTATTAGACCAAGCGGAGCAAAAAATCAATGTGTTGGTAAAGCAAGAGGATGGCAGCTTTGGCAAGCAAGCATTTGAATCCGAGGAGGCGTAAGGGATGGATTTTAGTGAAAAAATCAAGCAATATATTTTGCTCGTGGACGAATATTTAGAAAAGTATTTACCACAAAAGGAAAATATTCAATATGAAATTTATCAAGCCATGCGCTACAGCTTATTTGCAGGGGGCAAGCGTTTACGTCCCGTATTGACCTTAGCGGCGTGTGAAACGGCAGGGGGCAATATGCAAGATGCGATTGCGTATGCCTGTGCGATAGAAATGATTCATACCTATTCGCTCATACACGATGATTTGCCAGCGATGGATGATGACCACTTAAGACGTGGCAAGCCGACCTGTCACATCAAATTTAACGAGGCATTTGCGATATTAGCAGGCGATGCGCTCTTGAACAAAGCGTTTGAAGTGATGATTATGGATGCGCAAAGTGCAAACCTTCCACATGCACGCTCGTTGGAGGCAATTTCAGTCATCGCCAATGCCGCAGGCACGGAGGGCATGATTGGCGGTCAGGTGGCGGATATGATTGCACAAGGTAAGCAAATGGATGAAAACTATTTAAACTATATGCACGCCCACAAAACAGGGGCTTTAATTACGGCAGCCGTGTGTGCAGGCGCTATCATTGGTGGTGCAGATGAAAAGGCACTTGAGAGCTACCGAACCTATGGGGAGAAGCTTGGGCTTGCCTTCCAAATACAAGACGACATATTAGACATCGAAGGGGACGAGGAAACACTCGGTAAGCCAATAGGGAGTGACCAAGACAAGGATAAATTCACCTATGTCACGGTGTGTGGCTTGCCAAGCTGTAAGGAAAAGGTACGTGCATTGACGGTACAATCTATAAAAGCGCTACAGCCTGTCACCCATCAAAAACCATTTTTAATCGAACTGGCGAATTATTTAATCAATAGAGAACATTAATTATTTGAATGAGGTGCAAAATTTTGGGGAAGTTATATGCAATGTTTTTTAATAACCCGGTTATAACGGCGTGTATTTTAGCGTGGTTTATCGCACAGCTCTTGAAGGTGCTATTTGTTTTATTGTCTACTAAAAAAATGGACTTTTCAAGATTTGTGGGTTCGGGTGGCATGCCAAGCTCACATTCGGCATTTGTCGTGTCGTTGGCAACCGCAGTGGGTAAAATATATGGCGTGGAGTCGGCATATTTCGCCATAGCGTTTGTTTTGGCGATGGTGGTCATGTATGATGCCACCAATGTCAGACGTGCGGCAGGACAGCAAGCGAAAATTTTAAACATGATGATGGAGCATTACCAAGACAATGACCCAGAATTCATGGGCAAAAAGCTGAAAGAATTGCTAGGACATACACCATTCGAGGTGGTCGTGGGTGCATTGCTAGGCATCACCGTTTCGTTGTGGGTGTGTTAACGTAGGTTGTGTGCGGAGAACGACAAGGGGTTCCACCCCTTGACCCCGCAATTTTTTGAAAAAAATTGATTAAAACTTTAATGTTCACATACTAAACCCCCAACTAAAGTTTTTTGTCCACTTTTTTTCAAAAAGGGGCGGGATGACCACGCCACCTTCGTGGCTATGAATGCAAAAAACGCATTCATTTGGTCGAATAGTAGAAATATTGCTACGCAATATAAGGGGAAAAGCCCACCGTGTCCTGATAAATTTTTGACTTTTGAACAGTTTTATGCTATAATCATTGCATAAAATAAATGTGGTGCAGTATTCTAGTCAGTACTGTCAGCTCCCAAGACGGGCCTAAAAAACCGTTGAAGGGCACATCGATGAAGTTCCTGGTGCTTGCTTTCGACGCCCAGTCGGGGGTTTGTGCTGGGGGTTAAGGTTTAGGGGCGATCTGCAACGGCATGCGGGCGTTGACCCCTTTTCCGTGGAGACCTAACCTTGTGGTGTGTTTTTTCATAAAACACGCTACGACTTAGGATTAAACCTGTTATGCGGTACGTTTTGTGCTGTGAACAGAGTAGCCTGCCTTGAGCGAGTATGGGCGGATAATGGATCACGCAAGTGGCTTTTGGCCGAAAGACGCTTGTGATTGCTGTTTGAAACCGTCCTTGCAAAAGAGGCTAAGAGCTGATTTGACTGTAGAGGAAAACTCCTAGACTGTTCATGAACTGAAGTAGGTAGGGGATTGCAGTGTGGTCTAAGTGGTATTCTGGTCTTGTGTGCGGTAACGACACGAAAAAGCGTTTGAAGGGAAACCGCTGAATTGGCGACGATCAGTACGTTTTTGGGAAATCCAACCAGACCTAAGCCGCAAACTTTATTCTATCTATTGCCACATTATTTTAACATTGCTAAATTGCAATGTGTACATACCTTTTAGGAATGTTTTTTTATACAATATGAAATATCAACTTTTGACACAGGCGAAAACCTTACTTTCTTTTTCTATCGTAAAAAGAAAGTAACAAAGAAAAATACTCTTTGAGTGTTTAGGTTTCG
>JACMMQ010000330.1 GCA_014378955.1 Clostridia bacterium | reverse complement strand
TGGTGTGTTTTAAAGATATTTTTTCGTGTTACTGTGGTAGGTGCAGAAAATATCCCCAAAACAGACGGTTTTATCGTAGCGCCCAACCATCGGAGCAACTGGGACGTGCCAGTGGTAGCGTGCTTTTCTTCTCGCAAGCTTGCTTTCATGGCAAAGGAAGAAATGTTTAAGCTGTGGATTACTGAAAAATTATTTAAATCGCTCAATGCCTTCCCCATCAAAAGGGGCAAGGGAGATATTGGTGCGATTAAGGCGGCTATACGCATTTTGCAGGATGGGCATGTCATGCTCATGTTCCCAGAGGGTACTCGCAACAAAACAGGCGAGGACTTGCCTGCAAAGCCAGGCATTGCATATCTTGCCATCAAAGGGCAGGTGCCTATTTTACCAGTGGCAATCAAGGGTGAATATCGCTTATTTGGAAGAATTATGCTACAATTTGGCAAACCCATCTATTTTTCGGAGTGGTATGACCAAAAGGCAAATGGCGAAACACTACAAGCTTTAAGCAATGAGGTATTGGCACAAATTCGAGCAATGGGGGAAAAGTAATGCAAATATTTCTAGCAAAGACCGCAGGGTTTTGCTTCGGGGTCAACCGTGCAGTGGAAGCGGTTTACGACCATGCAAAAAGCGGTAGTCACAAAACCGTTACGCTAGGGCCTATTATACATAACCAAGAGGTTGTAAACGACTTGATGTCAAAGGGCATCGGCATTGTGAATGCGTTGCATGAAATTGACGACCCTGAGGTAACGGTTATCTTGCGTACGCATGGGGTGGGCAAGAAAATTTATGAAATTTTGAAGGAACGAAATTTGCAATATGAGGACTTAGCTTGTCCATTTGTCAAAAAAATTCATCATATTGTGGAAAGGCATTTTAAAGACGGTTGGCAAATAGTAATCATTGGCGATGCACTGCATCCAGAAATAATCGGGATTAATGGATGGTGTGAACATCAAGCGGTTATATTAAACAATATTGAAGATTGTAAGCTTTTTCCGAGCTTTGAACCCCAAAAAAGGACGTGTGTGGTTGCACAAACCACAATAAATCGAGAAAAATGGGATTTTGTTACAAATTTTTTAAAAAATACTTGTACAAACATTGAATTCTTTGATACAATATGTAGTGCAACCAATGAACGACAGACAGAGGCGGCGGAAATCGCCAAAAAGGTGGATGTCATGTTTGTGGTTGGCGACAAGAACAGTTCAAATACAGGCAAGCTTTTTGAGATATGTAAAAAACATTGTGAAAAATCCTTTCTGTTTGACACAGCAAAGGAAATGCCTGTTTTGGATTTGAGTAATTTTTCAGTTGGCATTACTGCGGGTGCTTCGACACCTGCAAGCATTATAAAGGAGGTCATTGAGACTATGGAAGAGCAATTGGGACAAGAGGGACAAGAATTATCATTCGCAGATTTATTTGAGAATTCACTCGTTATTTTAAATACAGGGGAAGTCGTCACAGGTACCGTTATACGTGTTACCGAGACGGAGGTATTTGTCGACCTTGGATTTAAGTCGGACGGGCTTATTCGAGCAGGTGAATTGACAGACGATCCTGCAATCAGACCAAAGGATTTTGTGCAACTTGGCGACAAAATCGAAGTATTTGTTATCCGTGTGGATGACGGTGAAGGCAATGTATTGCTTTCTAAGAAAAAAGTAGATGCCATCAAGGGATGGAAGGATGT
>JACMMQ010000329.1 GCA_014378955.1 Clostridia bacterium | reverse complement strand
TTATTAGCATGGCGTGCGATTTTCAAGACCCTCCACACATGATTGTGAAGTTTTTGGAAAAGTGGGAGCAGGGCTTTAAAATTGCAATTGGTGTGAAGCCACGAAGCACAGAAAATAAAATCATGTTTTTGATGCGCAAAACATATTACACGATTCTTCGGAAAATTTCAGAAACGCCATTGGTGGACAACTTTACAGGCTTTGGTTTGTACGACCACGACATTATTGAAATTCTAAAAAAGATTGATGAACCTTACCCCTATATGCGTGGGTTGATATGTGAAATCGGCTTTGAAAAGGCGCTAGTTGAGTTCGACCAGCCTGCACGTGTACGTGGTTTGACTAAAAACAACTTTTTCACGCTGTATGATGCAGCAATGCTCGGCATCACCTCGCACTCAAAAGTGCCTCTTCGCATCGCCACCTTGCTAGGTTTTTTGATTGCGCTATTAAGCATTGGCGTAGCAACTGTATATTTCGTATTAAAGCTTTTGATGTGGGATAGTTTTGTTATAGGACAAGCACCTAACGTTATCGGTCTTTTCTTCTTCGGCGCCGTGCAGATGTTTTTTATAGGCATGCTCGGGGAATATATTGGCACCATTCTTATCAAGGTCAACCATCGCCCACTGGTGGTTGAACGCAAACGGTTGAATTTTATAAGTAAAGATGAGGGCAAAAACACGTGAAAAAATGGCTTACTATAGTAATTGATTTAATGAAAAAGCATAAGCAGTTTATACAATTTGCAACGGTCGGAGCAAGTAATACCGCCATCGCACTTGCAATCTACTATACGCTTGTGCTATTGCATGTGCATTACCAAGTAGCGAATGTCGTTGCATTTGTTGTTAGCTCATACAATGGCTATTTTTGGAGTAGTCGCATCGTTTTTAAAAAAGGGAAAAGCAGCAACTCTTTTATAAAGTTTTATGCTTCGTACGGCATTACCTTTTTAATGACAGTAAGCTTTATGTATATTTTTGTGGACGTTTTGGGTTTATCCAAAATGCTGGCACCCATTTTAATTCTTTTTGTGACCATCCCTGTTAATTTTTTATTGAACAAATATTGGTCATTTAAAGTAAAAGGAGGAGAGGAATTATGAGCGAAAAATTAGATAGAGGCATGTTTATAGCAGCATTTACATACTTAGTGCTACCGATGGTAATCTTTTTACTCGGTTGGTTGACGTGGTTCGTTGCTATTCCAACAACCGTTATTGTGCTAATAAGCTATTGGCTCGCTATAAAAAACATAGATGCAAATTGGACATTTACCATTGGACGACGTGAATGGCTTATATTTGTGGGTGCAATTGTACTCATTGCCATTTGGGTCGCCTTTTCTGGGGTTGGTGGGCTGTCCTTTCAAAATAGCGACCATCATTATCGCAATGCTATTTTCCGTGATTTGGTTGAACGCAATTGGCCAGTGGTGTATGATTTTGGCAATGCGTCCGATACCAATAAGGTGTTTTTGGTCTATTACATTGCCTTGTGGCTTCCGGCGGCACTGGTGGGTAAGCTGCTCGGTTGGTACGCCGCAAATTTGTTTTTATATTTTTGGGTGGTCATTGGCATTGCCATGGTAGGATATTTTATGTGCCGTACAATTAAGAAAATATCATTACCGATAATTCTAATACTGATTTTCTTTTCAGGCTTAGATATCTTGGGCTATTATTTTATGTCAGGTAGATTTCCCCCTATCACCTCACACATTGAATCGTGGACAGGCATTATGCAGTTTTCATCCAACACAACGTTGCTCTATTGGGTGTTTAACCAAACGATAGGACCGTGGTTGGTTATTTCGTTGATGCTCAATATGGAAAATGTCAAGTCGTTATTTTTTGTATATGCATTATGCATGCTACAAGGGCCGTTTTCATTTGTGGGGCTTATCCCTTTTGTGCTCTATAAAGCATTTGCAAAATTACCTGGTGCTAAAAAGGACAAGGTAAAAAGCTTTCAAAAGAGTATGCATGCATTATGGCAAGCCTTTTTGCGATGCTTAACCTTTCAAAATGTAGCTGGGGGCTTAACCGTTTTAATCATCAGCTATCTCTATTTATCTGCTAATTTATCAGGTTCAAAATATACGTTTCATGATGTTTCAAAGACTTATTTGATTTTTATTTTAATGGATTTTGGTGTGCTTGCATTACTGCTTTATCCAACCGAGCGTCGTAACGTCAATTATTGGATTGCAGTCGTTAGTTTGATGATTATTCCGTGGATAAGGGTTGGATTTGGCGGTGACTTTTGTATGCGCGTATCCATTCCAGCGTTAATGATTTTAATGATTTTAGTGATCCATACACTGTATAAACCAGTTGAAAGTTTGCCGCAAAATGTGATTATGAGTAAGCAAAAAGGCAGGATGAAAAACAAACCTATAAAACCTGCTAAAAGCACTTGGCATTACGCAAAGGCTCAAAAAGTAGCTTTATGCATTGTACTGCTCATTGGCGCTTGCACACCCATACTGGAAATGCAACGCTCCGTTTTTAATACCTTACCCTACTTAAACAGTCCACTAGACCCAAAGCCTTATATAGCAAATGACATCCGTTCGTTGAATGGCTTAAAGCACGGAATGGACACTGACAATTTTGTGGGTAGCATTAATAGTTCTGTTTTTTATCAATATTTCGCAAAAAAATAAGTACTTAAAAAACAACATCCTTTTAGGGGATGTTGTTTTTTGCGAGCAAGTCTGTAAGCCGAGTTCTGTATTAGATGGTCATCTATCTACGCGATACATTACTGCATCACTTTAGCCACCTACCCGGGAGAAAATCGGGCCGATCTAAATCTCCTCTTTTCGGTGTTGCTCCGAGTGGGGTTTACATAGCCGATAAGTCGCCAAATCGCTGGTGAGCTCTTACCTCGCCTTTCCACCCTTACCTAAATTCATAAATGAATTTAGGCGGTATATCTCTGTTGCACTTTCCTTGGAGTCGCCTCCACCGGGAGTTACCCGGCACCCTGCCCTATGGAGCTCGGACTTTCCTCGTATGCGACCTTTCGATACTGCACACGCAACCATCTGGCTTGCTCGTGCCTACTATATTAACAAAATTTCGGGTGACTGTCAAATGAAACTGTTGGGAATGTGGCTTTCAATCTAGTAATAATCGCCAAAATGAACAATATACTTGAAAAGTATTAAAAAAAGTGGTATTGTGAGAGTATCATTATAATTTACGGAGGGCTTGACATGCAAAAGAGAATAGTGAAGTACATAATTTGTTTAGCGGTCGTGCTTTTAACCTTTATGCAAGCAAATGCATTTGCACAAGAGGAAGATATTGAGGTGTTTGTAAATGGTGTACAGCAGACTTTTGATGTAGCGCCTAAAATTATTGCTGATAGGACATTTGTACCCTTTCGCAAAATATTTGAAGCGTTAGATGCAACCGTAGAGTGGCAAGCAGATACACGCACGGTTATAGGCACAAAAGGAGATACTGTAATCAGCTTGCAAATAGACAGTGTCAACGCAACAGTGAACAAAGTTGCTAAAACCATAGATGCACCACCTACGATTGAAAATGGTAGAACATTAGTACCGCTTCGTTTTATATCTGAAAGCTTAGGGTTGACTGTAAGCTGGAATGGTGATACACGTATTATAACCATTGTTGGCGGCGAAAAGAGTGCTAGAACGACGGGCACGCTAAAATATGATACGGGTGTTGTGAAATATGAAGGACAGCTTTTAAATGGCATTCCTGACGGCACAGGCAAAGAGTTTTATGACAGTGGCAAGCTTTGGTATGAAGGTGCTTTTCTTGGTGGAAATTGGCATGGTTATGGTAAATTTTATTATGAAAGTGGCGAAATTTACTATGACGGAATGGTTAAACTAAATGCGTTAAACGGCGTCGGAAAAATATATTATGAAAATGGTGCATTGTTGTATGACGGAGAATGGGCAAACGACCAATACAATGGGGTAGGAAAGTTGTATAGTGATATTGGTAAATTGTATTATGAAGGTAGCTTTGTCAATGATCTAATGGATGGCTTTGGTAAGCTCTATGATGAGGATGGCACAGTTTTATTTACTGGACAGTTCAAGAACGATTTACCTGCTGAATAAGCTTAAATCATAAGGGGTTGTGGGAAACCATACCTCTTTTTTCGTATGCATAATTAATTATTGAAATTTATCCTTTGAAATGATATAGTATTTTCAATCTAACTGCTCAAAAGCATAGTGGTCGCATATAATATAATAAATATTTATAACGAATGAAATTTAAATAACCAAAGAAAGGTGGAGGCACATGTCAGAAAAATTTATAATCATCAGTTTATTAGGCTCTGCTGTAATTTTTGGAATAATAAGCTTTTTAGTACTCATTAGAATTACGAAACGATTTAACAAAATAGAGGAAAAGGATGAACGAAAAAAACAAGATTTAGACAAACACGATGACTAATTAAGGTCACAATATTGGGAGGAATAAAAATACATAAATAGTATAAATAATATCCAACTTTTCCCTTGAATTTTATAAATAGGTGTGATATAGTATTATTAGAAAAGATTTCCAATTAAAAAGAATGCTTAGGAAATGAAAAAGGCAAAGCTATCGAAAGATAGTGACGCAAAACTAGAGGGTCTAAATCCGCAAGGATAAGACAGCCAGCTGCCAAAGTTCCAATTTACCAATTGTGTAAATAACGGAATGGAGGAATTTATCATGAAAAAAATGAAAAAAGTTTTGTCACTTCTTTTGACCTCGATGATGATGCTGAATGTTTTACCTTTTAGCCCGACAGCATATGCCACGACCATTGAAGTGGCTGACTTAACAAACAAATTTGATGTAGAAGCATCAAGCCCACTTATCAACTATGGTGTATTGAGCAAGGGAGACTTGGACTTGGCGGGTTCTACCGTAAGTAATGACAATTATTTCGGTATAAAAAGCGGGACTTTAAAGTTAGGGATAAGGTCTGGTTCTAATGCTAAATATTATGTCAATAGCGATGTTGCGATTGTTGGTGACCAAACAAAGTCGACTATTCAAACGTATGGCACACCAGCGACAACCGCAACGTTTCCTAGCTTGCGTTCTGTAAAGCCTTTTGTACCACAAGACACCACGCTTTCTGATGATTTGACCTTGTACAACACCAGTACCATTGTGTTGAACAATAGAAGCAACTATTATAATCGTGTTTTGAATAATGTTACTTTGAGAAGTGGTGCAACACTTCAAATTGATGTTTCCCAAATGACAACGGATGATTTTGCAATTGTCTATATCGATAAATTAAACTTACCTGATACAGGCTCGAAATCCATTACAGTAATTGGTGCAAAAAAAGTATATTTGGTCGTACGTCAAATCAATGTGTCGGCGGTAAAGCCCAATTTTAACATTGCCTTGGATAAAATCGTAACGTTGGTAGATCAAGTGAATTATACCGATAGCACAACGATATTTGCAAAATTAACAGGGAAATTTGCGTTTAGCTCGGATGTCACTTTGAAAACAACGCGTATTGATGCTGTTGCCTATATGCCCAATAAAAATCTTGCGTTTACCAATACCGTTTTCAAGGGTAGTTTTATTTGCAATCAATTTCAATACATTGGCACAACGGGGGATGCATGGGACGGCGCAACGTATGCGGATAATTTCACAGTGCTAGACGACTGGTTGGAGGATGAAATAGTAGCAACGCCAAGTCCTACTGCAGTACCAACAGCTATTCCTACAGCAGCTCCAACGGGTGCTCCAACCGCAACACCTGCATCTACATCAACACCTACAGCGCAACCAACCACTGAACCAACGGCAATACCTGGGTTGTTGCCAGGCTTATATACCGAGTATTACGATGCTGAACAGCCGACAAAGGAAACCTACAAGCGCTTGATGACGATTGAGCCAAACGTAAACCATAACTGGCTTACAACACAGACACCAGATGAAACCATTGAGCTTAAGACATTCTCCGCACGTTGGACGGGTTTCATTGTGCCACAGACTACAGGCGATTATACCTTCTCGCTCTATTCTGACGACGGCATTAGACTATGGGTGGATGGACAACAGCTCGTAGACCGATGGGGACTGGTTAGCTTTGATTTTACAAAGTCAACGCAATCTATTTACTTAGAAGCTGGGAAGAAATATCCTATCAAACTTGAATATCAGCAAATGCCTATTTATGCGGCTTGTATCCTACTTTGGGAAAGTGATAGCACACCAAGACAAATCGTACCCCCAGAGGTTTGCTTCTATCAACCGCCTGTAGCATTGGGCAGGGTGAATACCACGAGAGGCACTGGCGATGGCTTGAAGGCTAGCTATTATACGGGTAAGGACGGGCTGAATAATGGTAGCGACCTTATTTTGACGACCGTTGAGCCTATTTTAGATCAAGAAGGTTTTGAGCATGTTGCGGCAATTGTCCCTAAACAAAACTTCTCAGCCGTATGGGAAGGTTATATAGAGGGCAAATATACAGAGGATTTACAGTTAACAGTAGCAGCCGATGATGGCGTACGTGTGTATTTTGACGACGCATTGGTAATAGACCAATGGCACCCCAATTCAAATGTTTCATATTCCGCAACGGTATCCATGGTGAACAAGAAGTTCCATAAAGTTCGGGTAGAATACTATCAAGGTATCTTTAGTGCAACCTGCCAGTTGTTATGGTCAAGCGAAGGTATAGGAGAAGGCGGCATAATCCCACAAAAATACCTTTACAGTCAGCTTCCTTAACCTATAAGGCAAAATAGCATAAGCATAATTCAATAACACATCACCCCCAACCCTTACATATAATAGGGCATGGGGGTGTATTTTTTGCTACATGAAAACCTTACTTTCTTTTTCTATCGCAAAAAGAAAGTAACAAAGAAAAATACTCTTTGAGTGTTTGGATTTCGTCGACTGCGGTCGTCGACAAAGGGTTCCACCCTTTTGAAACCC
>JACMMQ010000328.1 GCA_014378955.1 Clostridia bacterium | reverse complement strand
GAAAAAGCACCGCCCAAATTTCGGCGGTGCTTTTTACTGTAATATGAAATGTTACAAAATGTATAAAACCTTACTTTCTTTTTCTATCGTAAAAAGAAAGTAACAAAGAAAAATACTCTTTGAGTGTTTGGGTTTCGCCGTCTGCGGACGACGACAAAGGGTTCCACCCTTTGAACCTGGCAATTTTTTAAAAAAAATTGAGTAAAACTTTAATTATTTGCTATCAATAATTTATAAAACCCCAACTAAAGTTTTTTGCCCCCTTTTTTTCAAAAAAGGGGCGGGCGTGGGCAGCGCCCACAAAAAAGGAGGCCACCCAATGGCGTACCAAGCACTGTACCGCAAATGGCGTCCGCTTATTTTTGAGGATGTTGTGGGACAAACACATATCACGGAAACCCTAAAAAATCAGATTTTGACAGGGACAACGTCCCACGCCTATTTGATGTGCGGCACACGTGGTACGGGCAAGACCTCTACGGCGAAGATTTTAAGCCGTGCGCTCAACTGTATTGCGCTAGAAAATGGTAATCCATGCAATGCGTGCGACCACTGCAAGGGTATATTAGAGGGGAGCATCATGGATGTCGTGGAAATTGATGCGGCTTCCAACAACGGCGTGGACAATATCCGTGAAATCCGTGAGGAAGTGAACTTTAGCCCTGCATATGTGCAAAACAAAGTCTATATCATCGATGAAGTACATATGCTTTCAACCGGTGCGTTTAATGCATTGCTCAAAACGCTAGAGGAACCACCGTCACACGTCATTTTTATTTTGGCAACCACCGATCCGCACAAGCTCCCAGCGACCATCCTGTCACGCTGTCAGCGGTTTGACTTTAAGCGCATTGTCTCAACGGACATTGCAGGGCGGATGCTGGAAATTATACAAAAAGATGATTTACACGTCGAGGACGGTGCGGTGATGGCGGTCGCACGTGCGGCAGACGGCTCTATGCGAGACGCCTTGTCGATATTAGACCAGTGCATTGCATTTGGTCAAGGCGTGGTCACGACCGACAATGTGCATGCCATATTGGGTGTTTCAGACCATACGGTATTGTTTGAGATAGCGGATGCGTTAGCGCACCATCAAAGTGGGCAAATCGCCACGATTATACAACGCTTGTCTGAAAGCGGTAAGGATTATTTGCGTTTGATGGATGAATTGTGCGAGCATTTTCGCAATTTACTCATGTGCAAGGTGGTGACCAACCCCAAGCAGGTCATCAATGCAGATGTCGCCGTCATTGAAAAACTAGTGGCACAAAGTGAATTATTTTCACAAGACAAGCTGCATTTTGGCATCACGACCTTGACCGAAACCTTTGCATCAGCCAAGTGGGTGAGCAATGCACGTGTACTGCTAGAAATTACACTACTCAAACTATGCCACGACTATTTGATGCCACCTGATCAAGCAATAGCAGAACGGTTGGCAACGGTAGAAAGGCAAATTGCACACGGTGTTGTGCTACAAGATAGAGCACCAGCAAACAGTGAAGATACACCCGTTTTGCCAACCGCAAAGGAAGTCGCAAAAAAGCTTGTGGACTCTGTCGGCACAGAGCAAGTCAATCATGCGGTGCGTTTGTGGACGGACATATTGAAAGAAGTGTCAGAGGGCAATCCATTGTTAGGCATGCTTGCAAGTGCAGTCCCCAAGGGTGCTGGCAGCTATTTGGCGGTGGTGTTTGATGACAACCTGCTTGAACCAATGAAGCTACTAAAAGACCAAGGGGTCATGGCAAAGCTTGAGGATACGGTATTACACGTCGTTGGCAGTGCAGTACCTGTACGTTTCGTGCTTAAAAAGGAATACGACAAGGACGAGCCAATACGTGCGACATTTTTACAACAGCTCATTCACAATGAAGCACTACAAGGAATTATGACAGTGCATGATTGAAGATTATATGCGAATATATTGTTATTTGCGTTATATATGATATAATAAGTGGCAATACTTGTAAGTATCGTTTCAATGAGGGGGATTGTATTAGCAATGAGAATTAAATCAATACGCATAAAAAACTACAAAGGTATTAAGGAAGAAAAATTTGAGTTTAATGATGATTTTACATTGCTAATAGGTGACAACAGTACAGGAAAGACAACCATATTAGAGGCTATTACAATTGCGATGGGTGCATATGTATATGGATGCAAAATTCCTTCAAAAGGAATTATTAAGGACGAAGTTCGTACAGAGACAACTATCGTAGGTGATGCTTCGCTTATTCGCAATATGAAATTTCCTGTTGAGATTGAATGTGAAGCAGTAATTGATAATATAGATTTTAATTGGCATATTGACATAGTAGGGGAACGCAGTAACATGTCACGTAAGGGTGCCAAAAAACTTATTGATTATGTACAAAGAAAAATATATGAGCCTATTAGCAATAATCATAAACAAGACATAACATTGCCAATTATAACATATCAAAGTGCTGGGCGTATGTGGACTCAAAAGAGGGAAAAGTGGGAGGATCCATTTAAATCAAGTTTCTCGAGATTTGCGGGCTATATAGACTGCTTAGAAGCAGAATCTAATATGAAAATGTTTGTTAGCTGGTTTAAGAGAATGACATTCATTGAACTACAAAACATGAAAAATTTGCAGCCCAAAGAGATAGGTGAGTTTAATGCAGTAAAACGTGCTGTAATTAATTTTCTAAGTGGTTTGGTTGGAATTGAAAAAGTGGATATTTTCTATGATATAACCAATGAGGACTTAATGGTAAAAATCAGCGATGAGGTTATACCACTTCGACTATTAAGCACGGGATATAGATGCGCTATTGGCATGGTAACTGACATTGCATATCGGATGGCGGTATTAAATCCACATCTAAAAGAAAATGCAGCAAGTGAAACGAACGGCATTATACTCATTGATGAATTAGACCTACACTTACATCCTAAGTGGCAATGGCGAATTGTAGAGGATATTAAACATACATTTCCAAAGGCACAATTTATCGTTACAACACATGCACCAATTGTCATTGCCTCTTGCAACGATGATGAGATCATACGATTATATGAGCAGGATGGTGAAATTCTGCACAGCACGGAACCAACGCCCAATGGTTGGTTGGTTGAGGATATATTAATTGAAAAGATGGATACGTCTAATCGCAGTAAAAGAGCACAAGAAGAAATTGAGCGTTTAGAATGGTTATATACAAAAAAAATAAAAACCATATTGACGGAGGAAGAAAAAAGCGAATATAATGCACTTATAGAATTGTATAGAAACTTACCAGAGGGAGACCCTGCTGTTATTGTTGCAAAGCTCAATGCAATTGGAAATAAAGTATTTGGAGAAAAAGATAATGCATAAGGTTGAAAGAATTGAAGAGCCTGCAATTTTACTAATTAACAAAATGCAATGGACAAAGCAATTACTTGAACAGATTGAAATATGTGGTGATTACAAAAGCGTTGATAAGCAATATAAAGAACGTTATCGCACACAACAAGTAAAAGCAGCACTGCAAAAGATGTATAAGGGCTTGTGTTGTTATTGTGAATACATGTTGGACATTTCAGATTATTCGCATATTGAGCATTTAAAACCAAAATGTAGACCCGAATTTCATAAGCTTACGTTTGAATGGGACAATTTACATTTAGCTTGTAATAGGTGCAATAATAACAAAGGAGACAAGTGGGATGAACAGAGACCCTTTATTGACCCAACAAAAGAAGAGCCAACGGAATTTATTGTGTATGATGATTTAGGATATGCAAAAGCAGTGCATGATAATTTGCGTGGACAATTTTTAATTGATTCAGTTCAGCTAAACCGTGCTGGGCTTTTAAAGGGTCGACGGATAGTTATAATACAGTTGTTGAAACATTTTGATGAAGTTGAAACAATACAAGGAGTGCAAGCGGTTTGCGAGCATTACGAGAGGCTTATAGAAGAGGGAGTGTCTTTTTGCACAATATTTAGGAATTTTATAGAGAAATATAAAAATATACATAAATAAATTTTT
>JACMMQ010000327.1 GCA_014378955.1 Clostridia bacterium | reverse complement strand
TTTTTTGATTTTGTCGCTAAAAATAACGACGTGATTGAATATGCCGCACCCAGCATTTCGGGCAATAATATTACAGTGAAGTCGGGCAACAAAAATATTAAAACAACAAGCTTAGAGGGTACAAATTATGCGTATGAGACGGTACGCAATACCCATGTTACAGAAGGGCGATTTTTAGATCCAACCGACACCGATACACGGCAAAAGGTGGTGTTGATTGGCACTTATATCTATAAAGAACTGTTTAACGGTCAAAATGCCGTGGGTAACATCCTAAAGATTAACGGGGAGATGTTTACCGTGGTGGGTGTGCTAGAGGAAAAATCCACCTCTACCGCAAGCTCACAGGACGATCGTGTCATTATCCCATACACCTCCGCAAAAAGAATGCTTAAAAATGCGACAATCCGCTCTTATGCAGTGCAAGCGAAATCACCAGCACTCATGACTGCCGCAATTGAGAAGCTACAGGCCTTTTTGCTATCAAAATTAGGCAATGCGGATAGCTATAATGTTTTTAATCAAGCGGATTTACTCACACGCATCAACGATACCACCAAAAGCCAAGCGATCTTATTGGGGGGCATTGCCGCCATTTCGCTTTTGGTTGGCGGTATTGGCATCATGAACATTATGCTTGTGTCTGTCACCGAGCGTACACGAGAAATCGGCATACGCAAGGCGATTGGTGCAAAACGCATGAATATATTAACACAATTTATCATTGAAGCAATTGTGGTGAGTAGCCTTGGGGGCATTATCGGCGTTGCACTCGGGCTTGGCGGTAGCTATGCGATGGGGGCACTCATGAAAATCCCCACAGAGCCATCCTATATAGCGGCAAGCATCTCATTTGGATTTTCTGCCTTTGTCGGCGTATTCTTCGGATTCTACCCCGCAAACAAGGCATCCAAGCTAAACCCAATAGAGGCGTTACGTTTTGAATAGGGGAGCACTAGAACCTTGGGCGTTGCCCAAACCCACCCCTTTTTTGAAAAAAAGGGGGCAAAAAACTTTAATTGGGGATTTTGATATTTAACTACTAAGTAGGAGTTGACAATATGAACAGACGAATTTTATGTATTTTATTGACGCTTTGCATGGTGCTACAAGGGATTCCTGCATTTGCCTATCCGGATGTGCCGAGTGATGCGGGTTACCACCAAGCGGTGGTGCGGTTGGGGGTATTGGGCGTGATCAAGGGTTATGATGACGGTAATTTTCATCCCAACGACAACGTCACACGGGCACAGCTTGCGAAAATGGCGGTGCTTTGCTCCGAGGTGCGTGACCAAGCGGTTGCACTAGCTGGCGCAAGCGCATTTTCTGACGTTGCTTCAAGCCATTGGGCGAGTGGCTACATTGCAGTCGCTGCCAAGCAAAGCATTTTGAACGGCTATGGCGATGGCAACTTTATGCCTGATAAAACCGTGACGTATGCAGAGGGTGTCACCATTTTGATGAAGCTTTTGGGGTATTCACAGCAAAGCTTAGGGGGCATTTGGCCTTTAAACTTTATGCAAAAGGCAAAAGAAATCGGGCTGGTCAAGGGGCTGTCCTTTAGTGCGTCCGATGCCGTTCACCGTGATGCGGCGGCGCTTATGCTGGATAGAACGCTATTGAGCAATGTCGTCAAGCAAGCAGCAACCGAGGCGGACAAGACCTATTTAGAGAAAACAGGGCTAGGCACTGTGAAGGATTGTGCCATTATGGGCTTATCAGACAACAACCCAAACGCTGAAAATGTAGTGGTGTGGACAGATATTGGGGCGCTTCAAAATGCGTTGGTGCCACTCAATACCTATGTAGGCAAGAAGGTACAATTGCTGTTAACCAGTGACAACCAAGTGTTGCTCATGAAAAATGCGGACAAAATAGAAAAGTTCCAAATGAAGGAAGTCGTGATCATTGGAACGCCTGAAACAGATAAAACGGTCATGCTGGATAGGGTGAAAACGGACGTTGGCGAATTCAAAACCCCAGGCAGGTCGTTAAATACATTTTTAGGGCAACGGGTTCAATTGGTGGTCAATAGCGACAATGAGGTGCTAGACATTTCGGTCAAAAACCCTCAAACACTTATAAAATTCACCGTCGAAGGCGTTGTGCTCACGCAAGTGAAGACTACCGCAGGACACAATTACGACCTGCCAGACCTATTACCGCTATACAACAAGGGCGTAAAATCCACCTTTGGCGCACTCAAAGCCACCCTTACACAGGGGTATGATGTGATATTGGCAAAATCAGGGCAGGACAATTATGAATATGGTATTATTTTAGAGCCTGACTGGTTAGGACCGATTGTTGCGCAAAATGATGTACACGAAACCGATACACAGGTAGAAGGTATTGACATTGCAAATCGTAACAATGTGCAGGTATTTAAAGAAGGCAAAATCGTAACCGCTGAAACCATTCAAAAATATGATGTGCTGTACACCTTGAAAAATGACCAAGCCACCACCCGCAAAATATACGTGTATAGCGACAAGGTTTCAGGCACCTACCAAGTGGCATTGCCAAACAAGAGCTTTGTCAACAAGGTGACAGTGAGTGAGCAAACGGTTGAAGTGGGTACGCAAACCGCCGCAGCAAAATTGGGCGATGCGCAAAATGCGTATAAAACCGACGATCATGTCACCCTGCTAATCGGTAAGGATGGCAGAGTGGTGGACGTTGTAGACGTATACCATGAAAACACACAGGCGTATGCTGTGGTGCTAAAGGCATGGCAGGACATCGCAACGGACGAAGTGAATAAGGGCAAAATCGTGTACCATATCAAGCTAGGACATTTTGACGGTACGACCGCCGAATATATTGCAGATAAGAGCTACTTAGGGTATAAGGGCAATGCAGTACAATACGGTTGGCAGGACGGCAAAATGCATGTGGAATTTGTGACACGTGTGACCGTTGAAGGTACGGTGGATGCACTCAAACGCATGATTGGTGACAAGTGGATTTCACCAGACGTGAAAATATTAGAATTGGTGTCAAACAAAAAAGATCAAGATGCCGTGGTACAAGCCATCGATTTTGAAGACCTTCGCATCACGCACATGCCCAAGGAAAGCGTGCTACATGCGGTGCTGGGGGGTGCATTTGACGATGTCCAGATGCTTTTAGTAGAGGACGTGAGCAATAAGTCCTATCGCTATGGCATACTCGAGGAAGCGAACCTTAAATCGAATTCCTACAAAATACTTGAAAATGGCAAGGTTACCACCTTCCAGTCCGCCATTGGTTTTGGCATTGTGAAGAGAACGCCAATTGCCTTTAAAATGGACGGAACGAGCATAGCAGGCATGTCACCCCTCAAGGCGACACAATTGAACGGCAAAATCAATGCACTGGATACCAGTCGCATTAAAATCAATCAACAAACCTATTGGCTAGAGCAAAATGTGCAGGTGTACAAAACAAGTGTATGGGATAGCACGCTTGTACCCACGGCAATGAGCGAATTGACCAATAAGACCTATCATAACATCACACTATACGGCTTAACCGCTGTAACGGACGGTGGCAAAGCGAGTGTTATTGTGATTTACGAATAAGTAGGTTAAACAACTGTCATTCCGAGCGAATACACGAGGAATCTCAAGCTTAGTGCAATGCAAAAACGGGATTCTTCGCTACGCTCTGAATGACAACTTAATGAAAACCTTACTTTCTTTTTCTATCGCAAAAAGAAAGTAACAAAGAAAAATACTCTTTGAGTGTTTGGATTTCGTCGACTGCGGTCGTCGACAAAGGGTTCCACCCTTTTGAAACCC
>JACMMQ010000326.1 GCA_014378955.1 Clostridia bacterium | reverse complement strand
TACATGTTCGATGAAATAGTCTATCGGTCGTGACCATCAACGTTGCATACGGTGTACGCAAATGCATGCCGCTTTGCGCTATAATATTTTTTGATCAATATAGACACCACCTGATACACTATTTTGCGTGTATGCATTCATGCCTTTTTTACCTGTGTTGACTTGCGTTATTTGTCGCTCTAATTCCTTCATCTTTTGGGAAAGTGCCACTATATTTTCATCTGAAATGGCATGAATTTTATGCATGATTTGTGCATTTTCAGTGCGCTTTGCTTGAAGCTTTTCATAGCCTATCATTTCACTACCAACGAGCGTTTTTTCACCCTTGTTCTCATTGCAATATGTTCGGTAAAGCAACGCATATGCTTGATCAATTTCGTTAATTGTATCTATTTGCATCTGCTTAAAGTCAGCAATTGCATCTATCTCTTCGATGTTGTCATTGTTAAGCTCGGCTTGTTGCTCAATTGTTTTATCCAATAAGATAAGCAATTCGCTGTGTTTGCTTTCTGTCAATTGTAGCAACGTGCAAAACATATCACCCATCCAACTCACCTTTTCTTATCAGCTTTAGGTTATTTACTCTTGGTTATTTTCAAAACCTCTTCCCAAGTATCGCGAAGCTCGGTCACAAATCCCAAAACCTCATCCAATATAGCAATGTCCTTTTTGATGTTCGCCTCTACCAATCGACGATGGAGGTATTCATAGATGGGCATCATTTTTTTAGCGATATCATATTGCATATCCAATGTACACATAAACTCTTCAATAATGAGCTGTGCACGCACGTTTGCGTTGTGTGCGCCTTGAATGTCTTTATTAATAATCAAAAGTCTTGTTTTGCCAATAAATTTGATACACCCATTGTAAAGTAGCAATGTTAAATTGCCCGAATTTGCGGTGAGCACGCTTTGTTGTTGATACTGTTGATATGGATTTAAAATAGCCATAATCTTTACCTCCAAGTGATTAGATTAAATTATAAGAAAAGAAATGAAATGAATTTTTAATTAGAACCTGACAACTGCGAAGCAATCCAAGAGGATTGTGAATTAAACTTATTCAATGCAGTTTCCATCTTAGAAAACTTTCTAAGATACGCATCTTCTTTTTTAGAAAGCTTTATTTCCCAATCGGCAACCTTGATAGTCTCATCATTTATAAGCTTTGACATCGAGCTCGTTAAATCGGTAGAATCACCAGCCATGCCTGCCTTTTCAAGTAGATAGCCCTTCTTTTTGCTTGAATCCATCATGATGCTAATGTTGTCTTGTATAATGTCAAACAATCGATTGGCAATGCCCTCTTCCTTAAAACGAGGCGTCCGTTCGAGCATGGTTGCTTTTCTATCGTAATCTGGCAATGTTGTAGACTGCTTTGAAAATAAGCTCATGACACTGTCCGGATCTTTTAAAATGGCTTGCTTGAGCTTTGTCTCATTGATGGTCAATTTCCCTTGGTCGGTATAGGATTGTGACGCAATACCAATAGAGGAAAGTGAAATGCTTACACCTGCAACTGGGTCTATCAATTGCATTCTTAAATCCCTAACGATTTTCTGCAAGGTCGGATCGTTTCTTAAAAGCCCTGTTTTCGCCTTATCTTCCCACAGCTTGATATCCGCTTCATTCATTGCTGACCGCTGATCATCTGTAAGCGGTGCATAGCTTTTGTCATATTTCTCGT
>JACMMQ010000325.1 GCA_014378955.1 Clostridia bacterium | reverse complement strand
ACTAATCTTAGATTAAAACATAACCAGCGGAGGGAGGCAAAACGCAAGTGCGCGTTTTGAAACACCGACCGACAGATGGTTATGATTTTAATCAAGATTAGTATTGAAATCTAAATTAACATTACCATTCTTAAGAGTTTTCGAGGTCACTCTTCCTTTCCAATTTTATGCAAAAAAAATAGGCATCATGCCTACTCTTTTTGTTGTTTGATGGTGCTATGATATTGTGCCGCTTGTTGTTCGGCTTTGTTTTCGCCTGCGATATAATACTTTTTGTGCTTAATATTATCAGGTAAATACTGCTGTTTGACGTAATGGTTGGGGTAGGCATGTGGGTATTTGTAGCCCTGCCCTTGCCCAAGTTTTTGTGCGCCATCATAGTGGCTGTCCTTTAAGTGTGGGGGAATCTCGCCAATTTCAATGTTGTCTATATCGGTAAGCGCTTGATCAATGGCGACGCAGGCGGCGTTTGATTTAGGTGCATTTGCAAGCACCAGCACCGCTTGTGCTAGATTGATGCGAGCCTCTGGAAAGCCCACCTGCAACGCCGCATCCACACACGCCTTGACAATGGTAATAGCGGTTGGATACGCAAGCCCTATGTCCTCTGACGCAATGACCAATAATCTTCTGCAAATGGACGGCAAATCCCCTGCCTTCACCAAGCGTGCCAAGTAATGGATAGACGCATCTGGGTCACTGCCACGAATGGACTTTTGAAAGGCAGATAAAATATCGTAATGGTTATCACCAAATTTGTCATATTGAAAGGATCGATTTTGAGCACATTCCATTGCCGTATCAAGCGTGATGAGCAAATCGCCTGACGTTTCGGGTGGCGTGCTAAATACCGCTATTTCAAGCACGTTTAAAGCCTTGCGTACATCTCCCCCACAGGTATTTGCGATATGCCTTGCAACACCCTCTTGCAAGTGGATAGGGATGCCCTGCATTTCATCTTGCAAAAACACTACCGCCCGAAAAATTGCCGCTTCTATATCTTGTGCGGTGAGTGGCTTGAATTGCAGGATGGTGGAACGGCTCAAAATCGCATTGTACACATAAAAAAATGGGTTCTCCGTGGTGCTCGCTATCAGCGTAATCTTGCCATTTTCTATGTATTCCAATAATGATTGCTGTTGCTTTTTATTGAAGTTCTGAATTTCATCTAAATACAGCAACACGCCGCCAGCAGTGAGCATGGTATCCAAATCAGCAATAACCTCTTTGATATCCTTGATGGACGCTGTGGACGCATTGATTTTATACAGCTTTTTATGCGTCATGCCAGCGATGATGTTCGCAACGGTCGTTTTGCCAGTGCCAGAAGGCCCATAAAATATCATGTTGGGGATGTGGTCTGCCACGACCATACGGTTTAATAGCTTACCCTTCGCCAACAAATGCTGTTGCCCTACAACCTGTTCGAATGTTTGCGGTCGTACACGATCTGCAAGTGGAGTTTTCATAGGTTACCCTTTCTTTTTACTGCTAGGATGTGGGCTTTGCCCACGCCCACCCCTTTTTGAAAAAAGGGGACAAAAACTTTAATGTGGGGTTTTTGATAAAGTTTTAGTCAATTTTTTTCAAAAAATTGCGGGGTCAAAATGACCACGCCACCTTCGTGGCTATGAATGCAAAAAACGCATTCATTTGGTCGAGCAGAAGAAAATATTGCTATGCAATATTATGGGTGGAACCCCTTGTTGTCGACCGCAGACGGCGAAATCTAAACACTCAAAGAGTATTTTTCTTTGTTACTTTCTTTTTGCGATAGAAAAAGAAAGTAAGGTTTTAGCTTTTATGAAAATGCTAACTAATCCCAATCATCATCCATTTCATCGTAACGCTTCATTTTATCAAGCCATTCAGGCATTTCGACTTTGATTGATAAGCATAGTGTATCATAGTCATCCTTCGTTACCACACCGCTATCAAGCAAATAAGCATAAAACTTTTTAATGCTGGCGGCATTTGACTTAATAAGCGAACAGCTTGACCATGTCGCTTTCCTAATAAACCAATCACCCAAAAATTCACTAATTTCGTAGCACCCTTGTGTGACATCTTGTGCATCGTAATAACACAAAAACTCATTTATATAAAAGTCAACATTGGTAATATGATTATCTATTGTATTTTTAGTTAGCCCTTGATTGTTAAGCCACTTTTCAAATTCATCCAAGTGCATGAGGTTTACACCTTGAATTTCTTTGCACTTTTGCTCGTAATTCTCATAATCGGATAACATTTTATTCACCCTTTCATATTTATCTAGACGGGACAATGCAGAGTCCCTTATTGTTGTCCGCAGACAACGAAATCCAAACACTCAAAGAGTATTTTTCTTTGTTACTTTCTTTTTGCGATAGAAAAAGAAAGTAAGGT
>JACMMQ010000324.1 GCA_014378955.1 Clostridia bacterium | reverse complement strand
GCTCGAATGCCTTGGTACGCTCTAAATTACCACTGTGTGATAGCATAAGTGCATAATCTGAATGCTTGCCTGGTGTCACCTCAAAGCCTTCTTCTTGAAGCTTAAGCGCCAATTGCTCGGCGGTGGTTTTCAAGGTGTTGACACGAATGGTTGTCTGTGGGAGTAGCATATTGCCTTCAAGCAATGCTTCGGTGAATACCTTTCCAAATTGCTTTAGCCATCTTTTCACTAACCATTCAGGGTGTGAATATTTCACCGATAAATAGGTAGTGTGCGCCTTATCGCAAGACGGCATCGGTAGATTATCAATGCTTCTTAAAAAATTACGCAGCAAGCCATTCACAAAGCTTGCGGACGCTTGATGTCCATATGTTTTCGCCAGCTTGACGCACTCATTCACGGCGGCTGACGGTGGAATTTTATCTAAATAGTACACTTGGTAAACGCCTAATCGTAATATTTGAACGATGTGTGGTGACATTTTATTGCGTTTGACCTTTGAAAAGCTGTCCACCCAATAATCAATCGTGAGGCGGTTTTTGACCACGCCGTACACCAATTCTGTGACAAAGCCTCGATCGACATCGCTTAAAGGGTTGTTGTGCAAGCCTTCTTTTAAAGAAAGATTGATATACCCCTGTTCTTTTTCATGTGCGACCAATATTCGCAGTGCTACTTCACGTGCATTCATATGTTCTCTCCTAGGCGTGTGCCGATCGCAATCGGTTTGCCACGCATATATGCCTCTATGTGCATACGTTTTTTGCCTTCAAACTGAATTTCTTGTATCAAAAGTGCATCCTTGCCTGCTTGCACCAGTAGTCCTTGCCCTTTGATGTGTTCTAATACCGTGCCTGCTGGTTGGCTCTTTTCACATTGCACGACCTGTGCTTGATACACTTTAAAAACATTATCCGCCATTTGCGTGGTCGCAACTGGCCAAGGGTTAAGACCGCAAATCAAATGGCTAAGCGTATCCGCATCCTTTTCCCAGTCAATGGGTGACAGCTGTTTTGTGAGCATGGGCGCATAGGTGGCTTGTGCTTCCTCTTGTGTTTTAGGCTGCAAGGTGCCATTTTGCAGCATTTTAAGCGTTTCCAACAAGGTGCTTGCACCTAATTGTGACAAGCGGTCGTGCAATTGCCCTGCTGTCTCGTATACGCCAATCGGTGTTGCACTTTGACAAAGCATATCGCCCGTGTCAAGTCCTACGTCCATTTGCATGGTCGTGATGCCTGTTTCCTGCTCGCCGTTTAACACACTCCATTGTATCGGCCCTGCACCACGGTATTTTGGGAGTAGTGAAGCATGTACATTGATACAACCATGCTTGGGCAGTGTTAAAATTGTCCTTGGTAGTATTTTACCATAGGCTACCACAACAATCAAATCAATTTTAAGCGTATTTAAAACAGACTCAAAAGAGCCGTCCTTGAGCGTGGTTGGCTGATATACGGGAATATTATTTTTTAAAGCCACCTCTTTGACGGGCGGAAAGGTCATTTTGTTCCCTCTGCCCTTTGGTTTATCGGGCTGTGTAACCACGCCCACAACGTCAAAGCCCTCGTTTAAGAGCATTTGAAGGCATGGCACAGCAAAGTCTGGTGTTCCCATAAAAACAATACGCATCTATTTTCCACCTCTTAATCCTTATCAACATCCACATAACGAATAACCTTATCCACAAATAAAATGCCATCCAAATGGTCAAGCTCATGGCACAAACAAACGGCGAGCATCCCTGTGCCAGATACGGTGAATATTTCACCCATTCGATTGGTCGCTTGCACGGTCACATATGCTGGTCGCTTGACTACGCCGAATTTACCCGGCACACTCAAGCAACCCTCTGTTTCCTCTTGCTCCCCTTTGCTTTCGATAATTTCAGGGTTAATCAATTCTATCAGCCCTTCACCCACATCAATCACAACCACACGCTTCAATATACCCACCTGTGGTGCCGCAAGCCCAACGCCTAACCCATACATGGTTTGTACCATATCATCTAATAAAGTTATAATTTTAGGTGTGATTTCCTCAACCGATTTTGCCTTTTTGCGTAATACCTCTTCGCCAATGGTTTGAATTGTACGAATTGCCATGTGTGTTCCCCCCATATTGTCAATATATTCGTCTGTTGCTATGAAAAATTCACAGGATTAAAATCAATTTGAATACTGATGGCTTTATTTTGCACCTTTTTTCGCATTTCAATCAAAACAGTGTGTAAAAGTGCTCGAATTTCCGCTGTTGCATTGCATTTTATCATTAAACGAAAGCGCAATTGGTTTTTAATTTTTGCAACTGGTGCAGGCAATGGGCCTAAATAAAGCACTGGAAATTTCTCATTTTTCGCCAAAAAGACCTGTTGCTTGATCATTAGCCCTGCTTCTACAATGGTATCTCGCACCACCTCTTCGTCTCTACCGCTGACGATCAGTACCACCAAATGGCAGT
>JACMMQ010000323.1 GCA_014378955.1 Clostridia bacterium | reverse complement strand
GTTCATATCATTGATAGCAATCCCAAAGCCTTTGTGCTTGAGCATTTAAACCTTACGGTGCATGCGGTGGGCTTTTCGCAAACGACACAATATCAGTCCATGGTCACAAGCATACAAAAAAATGATAAAACCGCGTATAACATACTCGTTACACATGGCACAATGGATGCAATTGGTGAATGCGAATACCATCCGATTAGTAGCCAATCGCTCAAAGCAAAACAATTCAACTATGTTGCACTGGGTCATGTACATGCGTACAAAACCTTTGAAAACGGTACCGTTGCCTATGCTGGCAGTCCTGAACCGTTTGGCTTTGACGAGCCAGGCGAGCACGGTGTGATTGTAGGTGAAATATCGGAGGATGGTACGCTATCCACTGCCTTTACACCGTTACAAAAACGCTCATGCATCACCCATACATGCGATGTAACGGGTGTTTCTACCTTTGAAGCATTGGAGACGTTATTACATGCGGTTAGTACCTTTAAGGACAACCTCGTTAAAATTGTTTTAATTGGCAAAAGAGATAAAACCTTGGAGCTTGATTTGCCATTGTTAACGGGACGGCTTATCGAGTGCTTTTTTGTGCGTATTGAAGATCAAACCACCTTGTCCATTGATTTGGATGAAATTGTTAACCAGCAAAACCTTATGGGTATTTTTGCACGTAAAATGCTAGAGAAAATTGCGAATACCAAGCAACCAGGTGAAAAAGCCATGCTTGAGCAAGCGTTATTATTTGGTTTAGAAGCGTTACAAAATTAGCGAAAAGGGGGGATTTTAATGAAATTTGAGCAAGTCATTTTAAATGGTTTTGGAAAATTCGAGCATCACACATGCACATTTGAAAATGGCATCAATGTCATTTGTGGTCAAAATGAAACTGGAAAATCTACGCTATGGACATTGCTCAAAGCCCTTTTCTATGGCTTTGATAAAGGGGAAGAGGACCATTATAGACCGTGGTTAACTGGACAGTATGGCATTTCACAGCTTACTTATACCTTAGACGACGGCACGGCTTACACCATTTCGCAAAAAAAGACCAAAAAGTTTGGCACTGAATGCTATCAAAATTCGCCGTATCAAGATATATCCAACAACTTTTCCAATACGTCCAATGTGTTGAATGTTTTAGAGCAACAAATCGGGTTGACCAAAGCTACTTTTTTATCTACAGTTTGGATCAAACAGGCGACGCTTGCGGTAGACCCGAAGCTCGGACAGGATTTACTCAAGCGCTTGGTGAATTTGAGCCAGTTTGGTGATGAGGACATTGATTATCAAAAGGCAGTGAAATATTTAAACCAAAGTGCAGAAGATATAGGTACAGGCAGAAAAAATTCCTACAAAAAAGCGGCAACGCTCATCGCATCCATCGAGCAGCTTAAAGCACAAAAGCTGCAAGCAGATGCTACCGCTGCAAGGTTAAAGCGTTGTAATGAAGAAATTGATGCTTTGACATTGGATATTTCTAAAGCACGACTACAGCTAGAAAGTCTGGGACAGCTTAAAAGCAATCGTCAACGTGTTTTATTATCGGAATATCAAGAGAAAAAACAGCAATTATTACAATTAACCAAAAAGGCACAAGTATTGGAGCAATCCGCACAAAACTTTCGTCAAATTGCAAGCTTAACCGCACACGAGCTACAAGGTATATCCTCGAAATATCAGCAAGCAAGTGCAAAAGAGCAGGCATTGGCGAAGCAAAAGGTTTTATTATTACAAGCGAAAAAGCAAATAGAAATGAAGCAATCAGCGCTTGTGCAAGCGGAAGCAACGGACGACCTACTGCGTGAGAGACAAATCGTATTAGAAATTGAACGGCTTTCACAAACAAATAAATCAACAAAAATGCTTGCGATCATTGCACAAGTGCTATGCTTTATATTGACAATTTTTGGCATGTTTTTATCGCCCTTTTTATTGGGTTTCCTAGTCGTTGTGCCGATACTGTTTTTTTGGCAAAAAACAAAATCAAAAAGGGTTATGCAAGGCATCGCTCACCTTGAAAATGAAAAGACAAGTCTATCTGTACGCATAAACCAATATAATAGCGCGAAAAATGAACTAGAAATGCAAATCTATCATTATAATCAGCAACAAAACAGTGAAGGTATTTTACAAGGCGAGCTAAAAGTTGAGTTGCTTGAGCTTGTTCATAAATGTCAACCGTATTGCCCAATTACCCAAGAAAATACCCATGCCGTCATTGCAAAGCTGCTTACCGATTTTGAAATGATGACGCAAAATTATCATCAGCTCAAGCAGTGCAAGACCGAACAACAAGCACTCACATCAGCAATATCAGCCCTTGAGCATGTGGTGCAAAATGTCGAACAAAAAGAGGATTTTGTGGTAGAAGCTAAAAATTTACCTGCCACATTACATCCGCACGCTTCCATTGAACAAATCGACCAATTTACCATGCAATTGCAAAAGCAAATCAATGAGGCAGAAATTGCACTGTCATCCCAACAAAAAGAGATAGACATGCTTTCAGTTGATTACGTCCACCCAGGGGATATAGAAGAGATGATCAAAGTTGCTTTAGACGAGCAAAAGCAATTGAACCAAACAAAGACCGCCATCACAACAGCACTTGAAGTGCTCGCGCATTCAGTTTCGGAAATGCAAACAGATTTCACACCACGCCTTAATCATATCGCAGGTGAAATTCTAGCGGACATTACAAATCAAAAATACACAAGCGTCAATACAAATGATAAATTCGTCATGACCGTACAGGATTTGCGTAGTGGCATTATAAAGATGGATAGCTTAAGCAATGGCACACTAGACCAGCTGTATTTTGCGTACCGTTTAGCGGCTGCCAGGCTTTTGTCACAGCATGAGACGCTCCCATTTTTATTAGATGAACCGTTTGCACAGTTTGACGATGTGCGTTTATCAAACATTTTAAGGGTTTTGGGGCGTTTGGCAAGTGAGCGGCAAATTATTTTAATGACTTGCCACAATAGAGAGCAGGCTTTACTCAACAGTTTACAAATACCCTACCATACAGTCACGCTTTAAACCATATTCGTCACGCATCTCTCTTAAAAACATATAATAAAGGGAGATAGTGAATGTATTGTCAATATTTTCATGCTATCAGTTTTGTCCCAACTGCATACCTATTTTAACAGTTTCATATAATACACTTTGAAGGGATGTGAAACGATGGAGTGTATTAAAATTGGCATGACCGAACGAGCAGATGAGTTATTTGAGCTTGTCGCAAGAACGCTTTCACATTCTTGTTATCAGCAAACGATTTCAGAACAGAATGGCGTTAGGATGCTGTGCATCAAAGCCCCAAGTATCACAGATTATGCCATTCTAAAAAGTGCGTTATCGGACTTACTCGCAAAATATTTGGTCATGCGGTATGAGAATAAGTTTATGCTACGTATTTTGCGTGCAAAGTATTTCTATTTTAACGCTACTGAAAAGCAAGAAATCATTAAGCATGCTATAAAGAATACAAGACTTTCTGAACAACATACAATTATTAACCGCTTTTGGGCGGTTGAGCGAGAACAAATGATCAAACAAAAGCTAACGGAATATTTTGATAACGCCTCAGATATTATATTAGATGGGTTTGCAAATTTCCGCTTAAAGGAATATTTTAATGAACTTGAAGAAATCATTGAAAAAGCAGTGGATGATTACTTGATGGAAAAGGAATATGCGGAATTTATATATTTGCTAAAATATTTTGTGGATGTACAAGAATCCAAATGTGACCACGTGCATGTTTTAAAGGACTTTGAAGGGAAATACATGCTATCCAACGAACATTTTGAAGAAATTGATGAAGGCAGCATAGATGATTATCGGGACGAAGTTGTAGAAGGCTTGATCAATGAGGATGACTTATTAATCAGCGCATTGATCTTTTTAGCCCCCAAAAAGGTTATCCTGCATAATGCAACCGAGTTTAAAAATAAAGAATTATTAAAAACGATATGCAATGTATTTGGCTCACGTGTCGAATTGTGCGAGCAGTGCGACTATTGTTTTCATACAAATAACTGCCAACAATTACAAATAGATTAAAATGATAGCGAAAGCTGTCATTTTTTTTGTTGTATAAATTCAAAAAAAGGTTCACTTTCTGCTAGAATGTTGGTATAATGGTTGCAGTGCAATTATAGGGGGTGCTATGTATGGTCGTTGGAACAGGCATCGATATTGTCGAAATTGAACGAGTCAGGGATGCTATTTTTAAAAATGAACGCTTTATTTTTCGCTATTTTACTGAAGCTGAAAGGACATACTGGCAATCCCGTAGTAGTAAAGCAGAGTCATTGGCTGGCATATTTGCGGCTAAGGAAGCCGTCATCAAAGCCATTGGCAGTGGCTACATGCAGGACATTGAAATCAATCATGATGCTTCAGGCAAGCCATTTGTGCAATTGAGTGGACAAACGGCGATCAAAATAGCAGCTATCAAAGAAGCTGTCATGCATATAACCATTTCACATACAAGGCTTTACGCTGTTGCACATGCCTTGCTCGAATCGAGGTGCGATTGATGAAGGTTGTAACTGCAAAGCAAATGAGAGAAATCGATCAAGCGGTGTACGCACATTATCACATGCCTAGCGTGTTACTCATGGAGCACGCAGCTTTAGCCATATTTACGCATTTAAAAAAAGTGGTACAAACCATCATTGAGCCTAAATTTTTGATTGTTTGTGGCAACGGCAATAACGGGGGAGACGGGTTTGCGGTTGCTAGACTTTTAACACAAGCAAGCTATCGTGTACACGTATTTTGCACAAGCAATCCAGACGAATTAGCGGGTGATGCACGCATGCATTATCAGATGGCAAAAGCGTATGGTGTGAATTTTATGCAATCACTTGAAAATATAAACCAATATGACGTTGTGGTCGATTGCATTTTCGGTACTGGCTTTTATGGAGAAATGCCTTTGAACATTGCACAGGTTATAGATACCATGAATCATGATGCAAAATATATTGTCGCCGTGGATGTCCCGAGTGGTCTTGTATACGGTGCAAAAGACATCATCATAGCACATGAAACGGTCACCCTAGCACTTCCAAAGCAGTTTTTGTTGACAGATTTTGCAGCTGATTATGTTGGGCAACTGACAGTTTTAGACATTGGCATACCGCAGGCATTGCTTACACAAATAGAAACAGATACCTTTACAGTTGAAGTGCAAGATGTACAATTACAAAAGCGTCATCGCAACGTCAATAAAGGGAGCTTCGGCAAGATTTTGATATTAGCAGGTTCAAAGGGGTTGACAGGTGCAGCGATTTTGAGTGCAAATGCCTGCATACGTGGTGGTGCGGGTTTAGTGACAGTAGGCATTGCCGCTTCGCAGCAACCCATCATTGCCAATCAATTGACAGAATGTATGACCGTGCCACTAAACGAGGAGCTTGGTGCATTATCCTATGCGTCACTGCCACAAATACAAAGCCTGTTAAAGGGTGCAGACGCTTTGTTAATAGGTCCTGGCTTGTCGTTTACAAACGAGATTGAAATGCTAATTTGTGCGATTTTAGCGGACATTCACATACCAGTTATAATGGATGCCGATGGTCTAAATGTGCTTTCAAAGCATATAGATAGTATAAAAACCTGTCAAAGCCCCTTCATCATCACACCGCATCCGGGCGAAATGGCACGCTTAATCCATAAAGATATCGCTTATGTGCAAGCAAATCGTTTAGAGGTTGCACGTGAATTTGCAAGAGAGCATGCCGTAACATGTGTTTTAAAAGGTGTACACACATTGACAGCATTGCCTGATGGTCGTGTGTTTGTGAACACGAGCGGAAATGCTGGCATGGCATCTGGCGGCATGGGGGACGTATTGGCAGGGCTAATAGCTGCATTTGTATCCCAAGGCTATGCTGTACAGGATGCAGTTTATCTACATGGTTTAGCAGCCGATTTAGCCACTCAAACGCAAGGTGAAATTTCACTTGTTGCGACTGATGTGATTAAGTATTTACCACAAGCGATACAAAATGCAACGAACGCATATAAAAATTTAGATTGAAAGGCTCACAATAAGATTTGAGACCGAGTGGGTCAGAAAGGCTAATGGTACTAAAATGTCAAGTTACTTAAGACGGGTATGGGCAGAGGTTAATTTGGATAACATCGCTCATAATGTGAAGGAAATAAGGCGTATTGTTACACCGCGTGTAAAAATTATGGCTGTGACAAAAGCAGATGCATATGGGCATGGTTATCTGGAAGTCGCAAAAACGTTGGTAGAAAGTGGTGCTGATTATTTTGGCGTTGCTTTTTTAGACGAAGCAAAACAATTAAGGCGAAATGGCTTTGAATTACCCATATTAATTCTTGGCTATACACCGCTCGAATGGGTGCATGAGCTTGTAGCATTTAACATTATCCAAACAGTTTATAATTTTGAGGCGGCGCAAGCCATTTCACAAGCAGCATACCGAGTTGGCAAGCAAGCCAAAATTCATGTTAAAATTGATACGGGTATGAATCGTTTGGGCTTTTTATGTAATGAACAAAGCATCCAAACAATTTTAGACATCGCAAAATTACCCAATTTAGAAATTGAGGGCATTTTTACCCATTTTGCATCAGCGGATGAGACTGATAGAAGTTTTACGGTTTTTCAATATGAAAAATTCATGGAAATTTGTAAAGCCTTGCACGATAATGGGCTAAGCATTCCAGTCAAGCATGCCTGTAACAGTGCGGCAACCATCGGCTTTCCTGAAATGCATTTGGATATGGTTCGTCCAGGACTGATTTTATATGGGCTATATCCCTCCGAAGAGGTGGACCATTCACTTATACAGTTGAAGCCAGCGATGGAGCTCAAAGCGATGGTGACGTACATTAAACAAGTGCCAAGCGAAATGCCAGTCAGTTACGGACGTACATATACCACAAAGGCAGACACGAAAATAGCCACTGTGCCCATTGGATATGCTGACGGATACTCACGATTGCTTGCACACAAGGCGAAAATTTTGATAAATGGGCAATTTGCACCCGTAATCGGAAGAATTTGTATGGATCAATGTATGATTGATGTGTCCTCTGTTAACAATATAGCTATCGGAGACGAAGTGGTTATATTTGGCGAACAAGGAGGACAATCAATTTTCATTGAGGAAATAGCCGCAACCATGGGAACAATTAACTACGAATTGCTCTGCGTTATCGGCAAACGTGTGCCGAGGGTTTATATTTTTGGGGGGCATGTTGTAGAAGTATTAAACTATTTGGCATAGTATATATAATCAGATATATATTAGGCGTGTATAACAGATATTGGAATTGACGAAAAGCCATGTTTCATGTATAATAAAGTAGTGTATCGACATCGATTGTATCCATCGAGTTGTGTACATATAAGCAAATCAGCATATGCTATGAACATTTTTGAACGGGGGCTTGGTTTTTGTGTCATATCTGAAAAAAATTCTGATTACACTGCCCGATCAACTTCTGGAAGAGGTTGATTCTATTATTGCTTCGCAAAAAATAAATCGCAGTGAATTTGTGCGAGAAGCAATGAGGTTATATATCCGAGAAAAAAAGCGTTTAGAATTAAGAGAAAAATTAAAGCGTGGCTATCAAGAAATGGCCGGCTTAAATCTTACGCTTGCTGAAATGCATGTAAATGCTGATAGCCAAACACTTCTTTGTTATGAGGAAAAATTAGCGGAGTGTGAATAAAGTGATTGTAAAACGTGGAGATATTTATTATGCGGATTTAAGTCCTGTGATTGGATCGGAGCAGGGTGGAATACGCCCAGTTTTGATCGTGCAAAATGACATAGGCAATCGTTATAGCCCCACTGTCATAGCGGCAGCGGTAACCTCACAAATCAATAAAGCCAAACTACCTACGCACATTGAGATTTCAGCTGCGGACTATGGTTTGGCAAAGGATTCTGTTATTCTATTAGAACAGATTAGAACGATTGACAAAAAACGATTAAAGGATAAGCTTGGACATTTAGATGAGGAGCTCATGGATAAGGTAAATGAAGCACTCAATATTAGCTTTGGTTTGATTGATATTTAATGTAGGGGTGGAAAACAAATGAAAAAATGGCTTGTAATTGCGCTGGCGGTTGCGCTTATTAGCGTTGGCGCTTTAGCATGGGCAGAACCAGATTTGCAAAACGATCCGCTTGTAACGGTGAGCTACTTGCAAAAAATCGTAACTGAAATCAATGTAAAAATCGCTAACATTCAAGGGAGCGAAGGGAACGCACCACAAAAATTCATCGTAGTCGATGTGCCACAAGGAAAAACCATTATCGCAGGAGAAGGCACAGAAATGATTTTGCGCATGGGTGCAGGTCAAATTATCGCTAGCGATAAGGGTGGCGTGTCTGATGTGACGCAAGGCAAGGATTTAACGATGAACGAAAATATGCCGCTCAATCATTTGTTGGTAGTACCATTAGCAGACGGACGTGGCTTTACCGCTACAAAAACTGTTAAGGTCATGATGAAGGGTACATATGTGATGAAATAGGTATAATGCTTAAGACTGTAGCGTGATAATTGCTACAGTCTTTTTTTGTGCTTATAACAATTATCAGCTTTTGGCATTGGTGAAAACCTTACTTTCTTTTTCTATCGTAAAAAGAAAGTAACAAAGAAAAATACTCTTTGAGTGTTTGGATTTCGTTGTCTGCGGACAACAATAAGGGATTCCATCCCTTAACCCTGGTAATTTTTTGAAAAAAATTAACTAAAACTTTATTATAAAAACCCCCAACTAAAGTTTTTGCCCCCTTTTTTCAAAAAGGGGCGGGCGTGGGCAGCGCCCACACAGCTCCACACTTTTTCAAGTCTTGTACAATTTTGCATATTCTTCTAAAACCTGAATAAGAATATAGAATAAGAGAAAAATATGTGAGGTGCTTTACATGAAAATATTTGTAGTGACAAAGTCAAACTTAATGACGATAGCGGTCGTAATATTATTTTTTTTAGGGTTACTTTCTATCAATAGCGGTCTCATGCAAGGCATTGTGAGTGGTACGGGTGTCAACCGTGACCTGCCAATTTATTGTGTAGACCGACCAGACAAAACAATCTCCTTTAGTTTTGATGCGGCGTGGGGGAACGAGGATACGTCAACCTTGATTGACATTTTAAACAAATATAATATCAAGACAACCTTCTTTGTTGTAGGAAGTTGGGTAGACAAATTTCCAGACTCCGTGCGTCAGCTATCGACCGCAGGTCAT
>JACMMQ010000322.1 GCA_014378955.1 Clostridia bacterium | reverse complement strand
CTTGGCGGTGGCTGTTCGTCTACCAGACGGCACCATCACTGTAGATAAAAAACCAATTAAGTCCATTATGCAAAAAGTTCCATTTTTAAAACTCCCGATTTTGAGGGGCGTTGTGGCATTTTTTGAATCAATGGTCATTGGCATACAAACGCTGATGTATTCAGCGCAATTTTTTGACATTGAGGATGAAGAGGGCAGTGCGCCTTCCAAATTCGACCTGTGGCTTGAAAAGGTGGCAGGCGATAAGCTCAAGGATTACATTTTATATTTTTCAATGATTTTGTCATTGTTTATTGGCGTTGGGCTGTTTATGCTGTTGCCAACCGCTTTGGTGGGCATGGTCAAAAGACTTACAACCAATAGCATCGTATTCAACTTGGTTGAGGGCGGTGTGCGTTTGAGTATTTTCGTCATTTATATTTGGGCGATTTCAAAAATGAAGGACATTCAACGTGTGTTTCAATACCACGGTGCAGAGCATAAAACCATCTTTTGCTATGAAAATGGCGAGGAGCTAACGGTCGAAAATGTACGCAAAAACCCGCGCTTACACCCACGCTGCGGCACAAGCTTTTTGTTAATCGTCATGGTGGTCAGTATTTTACTGTTTGCCCTATTGCCCATGTACGATGAATGGTGGAAGCGTATGTTAACACGCTTAGCGCTGCTACCGCTCGTTGCAGGCGTATCGTATGAAATATTAAAATGGGCAGGCAAAAACTTAGCCAACCCATTTGTAGCGGCAACGTGTAAGCCAGGCATGTGGCTGCAAAAATTGACCACACGCGAGCCTGATGACGCACAAATAGAAGTGGCAATCTGTGCACTGAAAAACGTGTTATCAGACAACCGAGAGGATGACCGTTGGTCATGACCATCGGACAGGCTTTACAAAATAGCAACAAAAAATTAGCGGCATTGGGGAACGTCAATTTAAACTTTGACGTGACAATGCTGCTTTGTCATGTGCTCAAAAAAGATCGCTTGTTTTTGCTCACCAATCAAGCACAGGAAATCCAGTCAGAACTATATGCACAATATTTAGAAATGCTGGAGCGTTATGCACTAGGTCAACCGCTACAATACATCATCGGAAGCCAAGAATTCATGTCCTTACCCTTTATCGTGAATGAAAATGTACTCATTCCAAGGCAGGACACCGAAACGTTGGTAGAGCAAGTGTTAGCACGTATCGCACCCGATGCAAAGCTGCATATCCTAGACATCGGCACAGGCTCAGGCTGTATCGCAATCAGCTTGGCGCACTATCGCAAAAATTTGTCAGTGGTAGCAATGGATATATCGAGCGAAGCACTAGCAGTAGCAAAACAAAACGCCATCAACAATCAAGTAGCGAGGCGCATCAGCTTTTTACAGCAAGATGTGTTCACCCTATGGCAGGATGATAAAGCAACACAAACCTTCGACATCATCGTGTCTAACCCTCCATACATCACAGCACAGGTCGTGGAAACGCTAGATAAAAAAGTGCGTGCATACGAACCATACGGTGCCTTATGCGGTGGCAAGGACGGCTTGGATTACTACCGACACATCATCCAAAACGGCAAAAAAGCACTCAAGCAAGGCGGCTGGATGGCACTAGAAATCGGCTACGACCAACGTGAAGCGGTGGAGCGGCTGTTTCGAGATCATGGGTATGGAAATATTGAAACGATCAAGGATTATGCAGGAAATGATCGTGTGGTATCAGGGAATTGGGCGTAATATTAAAAAGGGGTGGCAATGTCGATGTATGTTGACTGCCACCCCTTCATATAATGTACGCCAAGCACACAGCCAAGCGGATTGTAAGTATTTTATTTCAAAAATTGGAACACTTTAGGGAGTGCGTCCAGCAAAACACCAAATATAGAACACTTTAGGGACATGGCACTTTTTGTATATTTTTAGCATTATCGAACAATTCGTGCCATTTCCTCAAAGTGTACGTTAAATTTAAAGAGTTTTACACCTATTTTTCCAAGGAAAATGTTTTCTCTACAATTTCTACTACTTCTGCCGCCTTTCCAGCCGAACCTTCTGCAGAAATGAAGTGCATTTCTTTATTTTTGTCATAAAACAACCATACAAATAACTTTGAATTGTCATTTGAATAATAGCATTCCACTTTATATGCATCCATGCCATCAATCTTAACTTCCTTAACCTCACCACTGCTTGCGCCACCCTTTTTTTCACCGTCTACCATATTTGTTGCCAGTTGTTTAGGTGTTATTGTGGTAGAACCGAAATATTCCAAATTGATTATTAAACCATCATAACTCGCAAATCCAACAGATTTGCGACTAGCCTTTATTACAGCTGCATCCATAAAATTTACCCAAGTTGAAGGTATCGTTAGATAGCCATAATTAACCTCTCCGACACGCTTTGTATTAACAACTGTTACATTCTCCAGTCTCATGCTTTTAAACATAGCATCAAGTTCAGAGATGTCTTTTTTAGCATTTTTTTCTGATGATATGCTTGCAAAAGTGCATACATTATCTTT
>JACMMQ010000321.1 GCA_014378955.1 Clostridia bacterium | reverse complement strand
TCAATTTTTTTCAAAAAATTGCAGGGTCAAGGGACAGAGTCCTTGTCGTCGTCCGCAGACGGCGAAACCTTAACACTCAAAGAGTATTTTTCTTTGTTACTTTCTTTTTGCGACAGAAAAAGAAAGTAAGGTTTTCACCAGAGCCAAAAGATGATAATTCTTATAAATAAAGGGCGTATCAAGAAGGTTTAATCCTCCCTAGATACGCCCTAACTATATACACTTATTATTTGGACTGCTTTGGCTTTCGCACGATAACAACCACCAAACAAATCACTAAAAACAAAATAGCCCCTGCATAAGCCATGTTCTTTTTATGCCAAGCACTGGCTTTGAGTGTGATATGATTTGCTTGTGTAGCGGACATATCCCATACCAAAGTGCCATCCGGTGCAACTGTGGTTTGGTTTGAGGATTGCACCTTCACAGGCACATTCACCAATAGCTTGAGATGCAGGGCATTCAAATAGGGGGTCATGTAATCGTCTGGCTTGTTCGCAATTTTTATTTTTGGCACTGTATAGGACAAGTTCGCAGCATAGCTGTCCATAAAAATGCCTTTTTTAAATACAAAATTCTTTGTGCTGTTATCCGTTATCTGCATGGGCACCGCTTGCATGAGTATTTCCAATGTAGAAAATCGCTTGGTCGCTGTGAAGCCAACATATTGTGCATCGTCAATGGGCTTTGTTTTGAAATTCTCGTTGTTTGCACCCTCCAATGTTTCCTTGATTTGCTCGGTTACATAAGCGGCATTTTCGATGTAAAATTGAGAGGTTTTGGGCACCAACACCTCCCACTGCAAGTCTGCCGTTTGGTCCGGTTGAACGGTAATATGATAGGTAATGTTGGCACACCCTGCCAATAGAAAAACCATCGCAAGCACGATGCAACTCAAAGCTTTCTTCATCATTCGTCAATTCTCCTCACACGATTTTAAAATAATCAAACAGCTGTCCAAAATCGACGCCACAAATATTTTCATTTTCATACTGTTTATATAGTGATTGATGCGCCTCGGTCAAGTGCTTGCTGTGCACCCCTTGTGATAGCGACAAGTACGCTTCGATATAAGCCGCAAAGTGGTCACACGCACGAATGAGTGGCCCATCAATGGGCTGTGAGGCATCATCATTGTAAGCAAGTGGTTTTTCATCGGGCGGTAAAATGACAATTTGCCCGTTGCACATGATTTTTGAATCAAACTCATTTTCGGTATAATAGCGAAACTCCTGTTGCCAATGCTTGGGGATGAGTGGGAATATCTTTTCCTCCACCTGCTTACGCTCTATTTCCTTTAATAGCTCACCCAAGCCCTCCACCGCATTTTTGACAGGCGACACAATGTCACGGGTCAGCACCTCGGGCAAGTCGTGAAACAATCCGCCAAAAAAGTTGTGCTTGATACGGCTTTCGCACGCATTGGTTTGCATGGTAGCAAAATAACTGAAAATCGCCACAATGAGCATGTGCCCCATCACGGACGTTTCGGGAATGCGTGTCACACGTGCCCAACGCTGTTGAAAGCGTAGCTGCCCTACCAAGTCTAGAAAATGCTTGATATTCTCCTTACCATACAATGCCTTAACGCCTGCGAGGTCAAAATATTCAACAATTTGGCTGTTAATCGCCTCTTCCGTTTCTTGTACGCCGTACAGTGACTTATTCATGTCACGTAATAGCTCAAATTCCCATTTGGTTGCAAAATAATGTGCCGCCTTGAGGATTTTTTTCTCTTTTACCGCATATTCAGGTTGCGTGAGATAGCTTTCAAACTTATCAAAAAAGCCGCCCTCTATCGTTTCCACCTTGTTTTTAAGCTCGGATAACACCCAACGATTGAGCTGTTCGCCCTTGTCCGCCATGAGCTGGTGGTAGATGGGTGGCTTGATATCGGTGAGCACGATGCGGTGTAAAAATTCAAATA
>JACMMQ010000320.1 GCA_014378955.1 Clostridia bacterium | reverse complement strand
TGATAAAACAGCGGATAAAAAGGAAGCAGGTATTTCCGTCCGCATTTTTGGACTTCGATTTACCTTGCCTGTGCCAGAAAAGGTTAAAAAAGCAGTGCAGGATGAAATAAGCCCACCGGACAAACAGTTGGAGGGCTTTATTGCACAAGGTAAACATTTTTTATCGGTTTTTGAGCAACATAAGGGTGGTGTTAAACATGCGTTTGCTTATTTAAAAAAGCATCTTAGAATGCGCACACTCATTTTCGAGCTACATTATGGCACGGGTGATGCAGCATATACAGGCGTGAGCTATGGATTGATTTGGGCGGTATTGGGCAATGTGTATGCACAACTTGACCGCTTGCTCATCATACAACATCCCAAAATAACCATAAAACCAGATTTTCAGAATTTACGCTTCGAAATACAAGCACAATGTATAATCTCTTTTCGTTTGATACATATTATTATTGCCTATATTATGTATCAGCAGGCAATGCCTGCAATTAAATCGCACGAACAAAATACGTAAAATTTCAAATAGCCCTATATAAATAATAAGAAGAAAGTAGCGTGATGATTAAAATGGGACATCCAATAGAAGGACTTATGTCTTCGGTTATGCAAAATATCAAGGAAATGATTGACGTAAACACGATTGTGGGAGATGCAGTGGAAACACCTGAGGGTACAGTAATTATTCCGATATCCAAGGTGTCATTCGGGTTTGCAGCAGGGGGTTCGGAATTTGGTGATGCATCGTCCAATATTTCAGGACAAAGCTTGCCATTTGGTGGCGGTAGTGGTGCAGGTATTTCCATTCAGCCAGTGGCATTTATGGTGGTGGGCAAAGACGGTGTGAAATTGTTGCCTGTTAATCACAATTCACCGCTTGAAAAGGTGTTGGATTTAGTGCCTGATATTGTGGATAAAATTAACCATGCTGTCAAAGAAAAAATGCACAATGGATCGAAAAGTGCCCACAGCGAAAAATCAGAGCATGATAGAGATTCGAAAGATATAAAGGATTCAAGAGAATCGAAGGAATAAAACACTCATAAAATACAAGCCCCCTACCTATAATAGCATAGGAGGGGGTTTGTTTTATGCGCAAAAGGATTTTGATAGGGTTATTGATTTTTATATTTTGTTTGCCAAAGCTTGTGTATGCGGTGGAAATTTCAGCTGTATCCGCTGTGGTGATCGACCGTATCACAGGGCGTGTTTTGTATGAAAAAAACGCTTCACAAAAAAGGGCGATGGCAAGTACAACGAAAATTATGACGGCACTTGTGGCGCTTGAGGATGGCAGATTAGAGGATACTGTGACGGTTAGTAAAAAAGCTACCTTGACAGAGGGCTCGTCTATGTGGCTGACACAAGGCGAAAAATTGCCCTTAAATGATTTGTTATATGGATTGATGCTCAATTCAGGAAATGATGCAGCTGTGGCAATCGCAGAGCATATTGCTGGCAGTACTGAGCAATTTGTTAGCCGCATGAACCAAAAGGCAAAGGAAATTGGGGCAAATAATACGTCTTTTGCGACGGCTAATGGTTTAGACGCAACAACGCACTATTCCACGGCATATGACATGGCGTTAATCACAAGACAAGCGTTTACAAGCCCGCTATTTGCTAAAATC
>JACMMQ010000319.1 GCA_014378955.1 Clostridia bacterium | reverse complement strand
ATTCACAATATTTTTGTAGACACAAAAAAGTAAAGATGATACAATGGTTGCAATTGAATAAAAACATAGGTCACCGAATTATCGGTATAATAGGGAAATGGGTGAAAGTCCCATACGGTCCCGCCACTGTGAAAGACGCATAGCGCCTAAGTCAGAAAACCCCCTATGTATTTTTTATTATTCTCTACGAGCGATAGGGGAGGTTTTTTAACATGCTTATTGTGATGTTGTGCGACCTCTTGACTTTTTCTGTCAAGAGGTTTTTTCAAATACAATATTGAGGAGTTTTATCTATTATGTCAAAGAAAAATAAATTACTACTTGGCATTTTCACGTTGTTCTTTGGTATGATGCCCACCGCTTCTGCCATGCACATCATGGAAGGGGCATTACCACTCAAATGGTGTATTTCGTGGGGCATGCTCTCTCTACCCTTTTTAATCATTGGCTATTTTTCGATCAAACGAACCGTATTAGAAAAGCCAAAATACAAGCTACTTTTAGCGATGTCTGGTGCATTTGCTTTTGTACTATCTGCTTTAAAAATGCCTTCTATTGCTGGGAGCTGTTCCCACCCTACTGGTGTTGGCTTTGGTGCGATCTTATTTGGCCCTTTTGCGATGAGCATTATCGGTGCTATTGTGTTACTATTTCAGGCACTGCTGTTGGCACATGGTGGCTTGACCACCTTAGGGGCAAATGTTTTTTCAATGGCAATTGTTGGCCCATTTGTTGCATGGGGCATTTATAAGCTTTTTACAAAATGCAAATTGCCAAGCTGGTTAGCGGTCTTTTTTGCGGCTTTTTTGGGCGATATGATGACGTATGTGACAACGTCCTTTCAACTAGCGCTTGCTTTCCCCTCTGAAGCGGGCGGGCTAACAGCCTCCTTTATCAAATTTTTAGGCGTTTTTGCTATTGTTCAACTACCACTCGCATTTAGTGAAGGTATTCTAACGGTTCTGATGTTCAATGCCATTCAAGCATATCATTCAGATTTACTGCACATTCATCGTCCTGCCGTACATTCAAAATCAGGACGGCTTGCAATCAATTTATCGTTAATTGTCATCGTAATAGCCATGACCGTTGCACCGCTTGTGCTGAATAAAGATGCAAAATTTGAAGGGGCAGATGCACAAGCCAACCAGCTTATTACACAAATTGATAAAAATTACAAGCCGTGGGCAATGCCATTTTGGCAACCACCAAGTGGCGAAGTCGAGTCACTATTATTTGCGGTACAAGCGGCATTGGGTGCTGGCATCATTGGCTATACACTCGGGTATATGCGTGGCAAAAAGAAAAGAACGGATGCTGAAAACGTATGATTATGATGGACAAGTACGCCTATATCTCACAATTAAGACATCAGTCGCCCATGCTGAAAGTTTTGCTCGCTTTGGGTACGCTCACTGTATGTTTATGGGCAAATTTAATGGTCATTTCATTGCTTGTCTGCTTCGCAATGGGCTGGGTGACGGTCGTGAAAGGCAAAACGTCCTTCGTTTTTTACTTAAAGCTACTCACGCTCCCAATGACCTTTTTGCTGTTAAGTGTGCTTACCATAGCGATAAATGTTGCACACACGCCCATTGGCATCGTAAATCTTCCTGTTTTTGGACGGTATGTATGCGTGACATCGCAAGGGCTACATCTGAGCATTAGTCTGTTTGCAAAAGCAATGGGCGCTGTATCGTGCCTGTATTATTTATCGCTCACAACCCCCATGGTTGAAATGCTGTCCGTATTAAGACGGTTCAAGGTGCCAAAATTACTAGTGGAGCTTATGAGCCTCATTTATCGCTTTATATTTGTATTATTAGAAACTGCCAACACCATTTACACCTCACAAAACGCACGCTTAGGCTATCAAGGCACACGCACAGCATTCCGCTCTCTGTCTGGCTTGGCGTCCTCTTTGTTTATTCGCTCGTACAAGCGTTCAGAGGACTTGTATAACGCCTTAGAAGCGCGTGGTTACCAGGGTGAATTGAACGTATTAGAGCAGCATTATCCCCTAAAACAAAATGAGCTTGTGTACAGTGTGGCTTTTATATTGATTTTGACTGCGCTATCGGCTGCGCTGAAATTTGGAGGCATTGCGATATGACCAATATTATAGAAGTGTGCGATTTAACGTACACCTATCCCGATGGCACACAGGCACTTCGTGGCATGAACGTGACCTTTCAAAAGGGTGAGAAAATTGCGGTGCTCGGCTCGAACGGTGCAGGCAAATCCACCTTTTTCCTGTGCCTCAACGGCATTTTAAAGCCACAAGGGGGCACTGTCTTGTACGATGGTCAGCCTGTACGCTATGATAGCAAAGGGTTGATAGCCCTTCGTAAGCAAGTTGGCATCGTTTTTCAAGACCCCGATGCGCAATTGTTTTCCGCTAGCGTGTACCAAGAGGTGTCGTTTGGTGCAATGAATTTGAAGTTGTCTGAAGCTGTTGTGCGTGAACGTGTGGACAGTGCACTCAATGAAATGAACATTACAGATTTAAAAGAAAAGCCCACGCACTTTTTAAGCTACGGGCAGAAAAAACGTGTTTCAATTGCAGATATTTTGGTCATGGAGCCACAGGTCATTATATTTGACGAGCCAGCGTCCTGTCTTGACCCCAAGCACGCACACCAAATTGACTGCTTGTTTGATAATTTGAGTCGCAATGGTGTGACGGTCGTGGTGTCCACCCATCATGTCGAAATGGCGTGGAGCTGGGCGGACAAGGTCATAGTGCTTGACCAAGGCGTGGTTGCGGCGGTTGGTACGCCACTTGAAATATTTGGGGATGCGGATTTGTTAGAACGCACAAGCCTCGAAAAACCGCCTGTGCTGGATGTTTTTGAGTGTTTGCAGGAAAATGGTAGCATTCCGCTGGATGTGCCTGCACCTAGAACGACGGAGCAGTTAAAGCGGTTGATTGCACAATATCGAAAAGGCTAAAAAGACGGGCGGATAACTCCTGCCCCTACGATTGAAAATATAGCACAGCGAAAAGGCACAAGGGGCGAAATCCGTCCTTTGTGCCTTTATCATATTAAACTTTTTATTATGCTTCGTCTGTTTTAGGAGTTGTTGTAACAGCTTCTTCAAGTGCTTCAACAGCCTTTTCCACTACAGATGGCGCTTCCACTGTAACGGGTGTTTCGATTGCTTCAGGTGCTTCTACCTCAACCTCTACAGATGGTTCAATCAGCTCACGGATGCTCAATGAGATTTTTTTATTTTCCAAATCAATGGTAATAATTTTCGCTTCCACCATTTGACCAACCGTTAACACATCTTGTGGCTTTGCAATGCGCTTGTCAGAAATTTGTGAAATATGGATCAATCCATCGATGCCAGGAAGCAATTCAACAAATGCGCCGAATGGCACCAAACGCAATACCTTACAGGTAATAACGTCGCCCTCTTTGAATTTTTCTTTTGCCAATGCAATTGGATTATCTTCTGGCTTTTTATAGCCTAATGAAATCTTTTTCTTTTCAAGGTTCAAGTCAGCAATATACACCTCAACGGTATCCCCTTCATTCACCACTTCGGAAGGGTGCTTGACACGCTGCCAAGAAAGCTCTGAAATGTGAATCAAGCCATCCACGCCGCCAATGTCAACAAATGCACCAAAATCGGTCAATTTCTTCACAACGCCTGTGTATTTCTTGCCCACCTCAGCGGTTTCCCAGAAAGTAACAGACTTAATTTCACGATCTGCTAACAATATCGCCTTCACAGAACCAACTGCACGGCGTCTTTTTTCATTGATGTCAATGATTTTAAACGATACTTCTTTGCCTTTAAGACCAGAAAGATCTGCTAAGTAACGATCACTTGCCTGTGAAGCTGGGATAAACACGCTCACGCCGTTTGAAATGGCATTCATGCCACCTTTGACAACATCCACGACTCTACCCTTTAATACAGCGCCGCTCTCAAATGCTTCTGCGACATCCTTCCATCCCTTGATGGCATCTACTTTTTTCTTAGAAAGCAATACATTGCCTTCACCGTCATCCACACGGAT